>CAMWJT010000051.1 GCA_947174625.1 uncultured Ruminococcus sp. | reverse complement strand
ATTTATCCGAATAAACAAGTAATTAGAATAAGCCCGAAAGCAGTTGAAAAACTACTTTCGGGCATTACTTCTATATTTCATATATGATTCATGCCAAATCAAAGAATATCATAAGGAAAAATCTGCACTTGATGATAATCCATCCAGAATAAAATATTATCTTCTAAATAAATACTTTGCGCATCTTCTTTCACATCAATCATTTCTAACCAGTCACATTCAAAGCGAATATAATATATTTTACCGTCGTAATCTTCGCATATTCCTGCAAAAAGTACATCATCATTTTTAACCTTGACTCCTACAAGATATTTTTTATTTCTTGGCAATGTTTTTATTTGTTCAGGAATAAGGTCATCTAATGTAAGTTCCACATAATAATGAGAATGTAAAACAGGTAAATTTTTGCCTTTCCAGATTCCCTTAAGCGTTCCAATATTCAAATCACAATTAACTATAATATCTTCTCCCTGATGTTCCATCGCATTTATAATTATGTGCATTTTATTTGCAACCTTTAAGAAAATTTCGGTTCACAGGTCAGATTTACACCCAGACGCTTGAATGTTCTCTCGTCAACAGCAGACAAAATCACAGTCGAATGCACTTCACAGCCACGAAGTTTTGTAATCTGCTCCATTGCTTTTTTTGCATTCTCATCCGTCGTTGCACAAATAGACAATGCTAATAACGTCTCATCCGTGTGCAATCTCGGATTCTGATTCCCCAAATGCCGGATTTTCAGATCCTGGATCGGTTCAAGCACATGCGGAGACATTAATAATACAGAATCTTCCAGTCCTGCGAAGTATTTCAGCGCATTTAATAATAATGCCGAACATGCCCCCATCAATTCAGAAGTCTTCCCTGTCAGAATTGTTCCGTCCGGGAGCTGCATGGCTGCTGCCGGTTCGCCTGTTTCCTGTTCTTTTGATAATGCCGGCGCAATCACAAGCCGGTCTTCTGGTGTCACTTTCGCTTGCCGCATGAGTAATTCTAATTTATAAATTTCTTCATCCGTTGCCGTCCCCTTGCGCTGTCCGCACAATGCTGTATAATATCTTCTGATAATCTCCTGCCGGGATGCTTCACAGACAACAGCATCATTCATAATGCAATTGCCTGCCATGTTCACACCCATATCTGTGGGGGATTTATAGGGCGATTCTCCCAGGATATGCTCAAACATAGCATTGAGTACCGGAAATATTTCAATATCCCGATTATAATTCACAGTTGTTTCGCCGTAGGCTTCCAGATGAAACGAGTCAATCATATTGACGTCATTGAGATCCGACGTCGCCGCCTCATAGGCGATATTGACCGGATGCCGGAGCGGAATATTCCAGATCGGGAATGTCTCAAATTTCGCATATCCGGCACGGATGCCCCTTTGATGTTCATGATAAAGCTGAGAAAGACAAGTTGCCATTTTGCCGCTTCCAGGACCCGGCGCAGTGACAACGACTAATTTCCGGGATGTTGCAATGTAATCATTTTTTCCGTAGCCGTCCGGACTGATAATGCGTTTCAAGTCCGAGGGATAGCCTTTAATCCGGTAATGATGATAAACTTTCAGTCCGAGAGATTCCAGACGGTTCTGGAACGCATCCACAGCCGGCTTACTCTCATACTGCGTGAGGACAACACTGCTGACGTACAAGCCGATTTTGGTAAAGATCTGGAATAACCGGATTACGTCAATATCGTAGGTAATCCCCAGATCTCCCCGGATTTTGTTTTTTTCAATATCATTCGCATTAATGACAATTATAATTTCTGCTTCGTCTTTTAATTGCAACAGCATCTGCAATTTGCTGTCAGGCTTGAATCCCGGCAGGACACGGGATGCGTGGTAATCATCAAATAATTTGCCCCCGAATTCCAGATAGAGCTTACCGCCAAAATTGGCAATTCTCTCCCGGATGTGTGCAGACTGCATGGTTAAATATTTCTGATTATCAAAACCAATTTTTGCTGAAATTTCTGGATTTTCTGAACTTTCTGAACCAAACATAAAATCAAGATTCCTTTCTGAAAATTAAAAATAATTTAAAATTTTTATCTTTCTTATCATAGCATAATTTTCAAAAAATTGCAAGAGCAAATTTTTAAATAATTTAAAATTACGATTTTCAGAATATCACAAAATATGATTAAATCTGATTATTTTTGCGCTCCAGAGATGCCCGGATGAAATCAGCAAATAATTTTTGTGGTCGATTCGGTCGGGATTTGAATTCCGGATGGAACTGTACACCTACAAACCACGGATGTTCCGGACGTTCAATAATTTCCACAAGCTTATGATCCGGCGAAAGTCCGGCAATTGTTAAGCCGGTATCCGTCAGGATCTGCCGGTAAGCATTGTTAAATTCCCATCTATGACGATGCCGTTCATAAATCAATTCTTCACCGTAGATGCGTTGTGCAAGTGTATCTTCCACCAGACGGCAGGGATATAATCCCAGACGCATGGTACCGCCTTTCTGGGTTACATCTTTCTGATCGTCCATAATATCAATTACGCTCTGCGAACCGTCCGGCACAAATTCCGAAGAATTCGCCTGTTCCAGTCCTGCCAGATGTCTTGCCGTTTCAATTACCATCATCTGCATCCCCAGACAGATCCCGAATGCCGGAATCTGATTTTCACGTGCATACCGGATGGCTTCAATCATCCCTTCAATGCCACGGTCACCGAATCCGCCGGGGATGATAATCCCATCACAGGGACTTAACATTTCCTGAACCGTTTCCGGTGTGATCTTCTCAGAATCCAGCCAGAGAATCTCAACTTGCGTATCATTCACAATACCACCATGCCGGAGCGCCTCAGCAACAGATAAATACGCATCCTGCAAGGCAACATACTTCCCGACTAATCCAATTGTAATTCTCTGGACGGCTTTGTTCTGCCGTTCCGTCATGGCAATCCAGTCTGCTAAATCTGGTCCACGGTTGATTAATCCCAGATGATAGCAGACTTCCCTTGCAAGTCCCTCCTGTTCGAGCATCATAGGGACTTCATAGAGTGACGGAGCTGTTAAATTCTGGATAATATCTTCTTTTCTGACATTGCAGAACAGTGCAATTTTTTCAGCGACTTCCTGGGGGATTTCCTGTTCTGTCCGGCATACAATAATATTTGGCTGAATCCCGATGGATAATAACTCTTTGACTGAATGCTGTGTCGGTTTGGATTTCAATTCGTTTGATCCTGCAATAAACGGCAGTAACGTCACATGGATGTACATCGCATTCTCTCTGCCGACTTCACCGACAAATTGCCGGATCGCTTCCAGGAACGGTGTGCTTTCAATATCCCCGACAGTTCCGCCGATCTCTGTAATGACAACATCCGCATTGCTGTTCTTGCCGACACGATAGATTCTCTCTTTGATTTCGTTTGTGATATGCGGAATGACCTGCACCGTTCCGCCGAGATAATCCCCCCGACGTTCTTTGTTTAACACTGTCCAGTAAATCTTGCCTGTTGTCGCATTATTATTCACAGAGAGATTTTCATCAATAAATCTCTCATAATGTCCAAGATCCAGATCCGTTTCACCGCCGTCTTCGGTTACGAAAACTTCTCCATGCTGATACGGACTCATTGTGCCGGGATCAACATTGATATAGGGATCCAGTTTCAGAACTGTGATCTTGTAACCTCTTGCTTTGAGCAATCTGCCAAGGGATGCGGCTGTGATGCCCTTGCCCAGACCGGAAACCACACCGCCTGTAACAAAGACATATTTTGTTTTTTCATGACGTTCATTCATTTAAGAAAACCTCCATAATAATTAAATTTAAATTTTTTATATATTTATAAAATGGTAAACCCCACCCGGTCTGTTCTCTGTGAAAACAAACTGAATGAGGCTTCATTGCCTGTATTTTATTTTTATATTTATTATTTATATTGACAAAACGCCGCCGTTCATGTAAAAACTCTTTAATAATGACAGCGAACATCCTGCCAGAAAATCCGTCTTTTCTTCAATACAACTGCAAACAATCCTGTCGGCAACGTCCTCTCCTGCAAACTGCCGGACATAACGCTTGAATGATACCAGACCTTTTTCAGACAATCCCGAATGATGCAATACGATCTGCTGTGCCTGGAAACAGCATACAAAATTATGCAGCATCACACTCCAGTCCTGCATGATCTCCCGGACAACTTCTTCACACCGGGTATCTCCCAAGGAACATGCCAGATACATCTGTTCCAGCGTGACATGCTGAATATATCCATCCGTTGCGGAATATAAAAACGGTGTCCGTTCTTTGCTATAGACTTCTGCAATTCTCGCCTGAATTGCCTGTGTGGATAACTGCGCCCGGACAGATCCTGCCGGATAACCGTCCTGTTGTCTGCCATTCGGTCGGATAATACAACGCTCCGGCAGATAACTGTAAGTCAGATAATCCTGTTCCCGTTTTTCCGGTCGGAGCAATGCTATGTGAATATTGCTCCCCAGATAGACAAAAATCTGATTTTCTTTTGCAACACCGTTTCTTTGCAAATCCATGTTTGCAAGTGCTTGCAGCCAGACTGCATTGCCACAGGTAACAGGTGGCATCTGCGGAAAATCCGAAAGCGACTTTGTCAGTTCTGAAAAATCCAGAACCCCATCTTTATAAAATACCCGCATTCGTCCGTTCATCACCGGCATGACACCTACACCGATCCCCAGAACTTCCCGTTTTGTCAGACAACTGTTACTCATCATCCGTTCTGTTGCCGAAATAATGAACTGAATAATTTCTTTACGACTGGTGTGCGGACTGCATGGCATGCTTGCCTTGTCCAGAATTTCCATGTGCATTGTGCATAAACCGACACTGATTTCCTGCTCTCCAATGACGGCGCCAAGGATAAACCGGTAATTTGCATTGATGTCAAGCAGAATTTTTCTGCGTCCTTTGGGAAGTTTGCTGCTGCTTGGGTTCTGATAGGGCGCTTCGCCGATTTCCACAAGAAGCCCCTCTGTCATCATTGCATTTGTAATTTGTGTAATGGATGCACGGGTAATTTGCAGTTGCTGTGCGAGATCCACCCTTGAAATCGGACCAGCCTCCCACACCGTGCGCAGCACCTGCATTCTGTTGATACGTTTTAAATCCAGTTTACTGATTCCACTCAGCATGAAAAGACTCCTTTCCGGGAGAATTAAATCAATCAATCAAATAAACAATATTATTATAGCATAGTTTCTGAAAAAAAGCAAGTCCTAATTACAGAATTTTCAGAATTTCTCAAAAAGCCCTGCCTGTTCTGCAAGAGAACAGACAGGGGAACAGATTGCTAAAATAACTGTTTGCCCTTATGGGTTTTTATTTATGATTTTTCTTTCTTCTGGTAGCAGATGCAGAAATTGCAGTTGCTACACCAATACTGATCCAAAGTCCGGCAGATCTGGAATCACTCGTTTTGGGTGAACCTGTCAGTTGCTCTGTACTGGTTGTACTCTCTGCCTTAGTTGTTGTCGCTTTCGTTGTTGTAGTAGATGATGATTTTGTGGTTGTCGTTCCGGTAGAATTAGCCCCGGTTGTCGTAGCAATTGTTGTGGATTCGCCGGAGGAAGAATTGCCAGGTTCTTCCATGCCGTTCAGATAGACTGTCTTGTTTTCACTCCAGGCGCTGTAAACTCTCTCACCATCCACAAGCTTGAACGCTCTGACTTTAATCGTCTCTTTGTATGCCGTTGATCCGGCTGTCTGGTAGGATGTCCCCTTGACATCAAACGAATAAGACACCGGTGTGTCCGGATCTTTCTGCTCCACAAGCGTCCGGTAGACCTGATAACCGTCCGCACCCTCCACGGCATCCCAGGAAATTACGGCATTTTCACCGTCTGCACCGCTCGGCGCAGGACTGACTTTAAAATCGCCGATTTTGGGCTGTCCCAGATCACTGGAAATAATTTCTGCATCTGTTTCTGATGTTGCCGGGGTTGCAATTGTTGTGACTGTCGTCACAATTGTTGTCATTGTCGTAGCAGGTGCATCCGTCTGTGATGTTGTAGCAGGTACATCATCCGGTTCTGGATTACTGTCCGTCGCATCCGGGATGGTTTCAGATTCCTGCGCAGAATTCTGATCCTGCTCCGGATTGCTGTCATTTTCTGATTCTGAATTTTCAATCGCTTCCACAGCTTCAATATTTTCTATACTTTCTTCGTTTTCTGTTTCTTCTGCATTGACTGCAATCGCCTGCATAGAACCAAGCATTGCCATTGCCATGACAGCAGATAAAATCTTCTTATGTTTCATAAGTTTCATAATCAAAAACCTCCTTTTGAATCGTCGTCTTGCATTATGAATTGAAAAGAAATAAAATTTATAGCCAGATACCTGTGCAGGACAATCCTGCATGTGTATCATTATCAGTCATTATAGCAAATTTTCGGAGAAAACACAAGTCTTTTTTGTCTGAATTTTTAAAAAATCCCGAAAAATCTCTGATTTGCATAAAATCCTGACGGATTTTTCTACAGATTTCATAGTGAATTTTTGTCACAAATCCAATTTCTGTATGTCACAATTTTATCGTCAATTCGTAGAGTATCATCATCAGGGGCATTGTCGCAACAGAAAATAATGTCGTGATGCCGAATAATTCCGAGGCATAGGCGGCATTTCTGTTGTAATTCAGACATTGCATGGTACAGATTGCCGCACTCGGCGCTGCCATTGCCGCAACTACTGTCATTTCTACGATCTTTTCTTCGGGGATCAGCATAAAAATTCCCGTAATCAGAACCGGAATCAGAATTAATTTAATCAGACTGATATAAAATACTCTCGGCTTCCGGAATGTTTGCAGCAAATCCGTCTGGATAATCGTCGCACCGGCGACGATCATCGCAAGCGGTGTGTTCAGACTTCCCAGAGAATCCAGTGTTTCGGACAAAATATCCGGCAACGGAATCTGTACAAAAAAGAAAATCATGCCCAGGATAATTGCAATAATCGCCGGAGATCTTAATACTTTCCCCAGGGATTTCAGGGACTTTTCGCCGGACATCTGCATAACGCCATGCGACCAGACAAGCGCATTGAATACCGTCAGGAATGCCGTCAGATAAAAAACACCCTCATAATCAAACATGGATTTCACTAAGGGAATCCCCATAAATCCGCAGTTAGAATAAATACACGAAAAACGCTCAATGACGGTCTCTCTGCCCTCTTTCTCCCGGATACAGAGATAAGACACGCTTATTGCAATTGCATAGGCAATCACGGACAGCAGGAACGTCCAGCCGAGATTGCGGACAAGTTCCGCCTGAAATTCCCTTTGATATGCCATGAAGATCACAACCGGATTGACGACTTTCAGGACTAACCCGGAAATCTGACTGACGGTTTCTCTGGACAGCAAATGCAGTTTAAAACATCCTGCACCAACCAGAATCAGCAGGAACATGCTGACAGCCTGATGCAATACAATCTGTGCCATAGTAATCTCTCTTTCGTAATTAAAATTTCGGGAGCTGATCTGCATATGACTTTGTACAGATTCCACAAGCCCAATAGACATAAGCGTAATTCGAAAGATCTTCTTCCCAGATGTCAATTTCTGCATAATTTTCCGGAATAATTTTCTCTGCCGCCCTGCAAGAATGGGGATTGATGTGAACACAGTTTGTATCTGTATTCAAGACAAAATGTAATGGCTGTGCGGCAGGCTGTTCCGCAATCACGGGCGGATCAGTCGGCGGAATTGTAGGCGGTTCTGTAGGTGCTTCTGTGGGTGGATCAGTCGGGGGATCTGTCGGCGCTTCCGTAGGTGGATAATTCAGAGCATCAGGTGGCGCATAATTAATAGGATAAGAACTCGGTGCTGGGGGGGAAAATATAAAAGAAAACGGGGGGGGGGGGAGGGGGCTGGGGGGGGGGGGGGGGG
>CAMWJT010000050.1 GCA_947174625.1 uncultured Ruminococcus sp. | reverse complement strand
CTCATAGACAATGACAACATGCCCCATGCCGCCCGGATCTGCTGGGAACTGACTGGATAATGCGATGTTGTAATGACTGATTTCCCGGAGTTCTGTCGTTCCGGACTGTTTCAGTGTCACATCATAACCACCGTCATAACAGACATCATCACAATAGATCATATAATTATCATGCAGTGAAACAGTTCCATTCTCCTGGCGGAAGGTATGAAATTCTTCCATACAATCAGGAAGCCAGCCATAACAATCCGTTTCTTCTATCGTACCGTTTTCCATCTGAAACGACAAATCTGTCTGACTGATCGGCGTTTCAAATCCTTCCCGATTTTTTAACCAACTGACGGAAAATGTACCATCAGCAAGCGGCTGATAGACAGTTACTTGATAATAAAAATTCGGAGATTCAAAATATTCTGGATACTCCAGATAATCTTCAGAATTTTCAGAATCAGAAACATCTGGCATTGCAAAATAATAGCTTGCTTCTGAGAGAATCCGAACAGATTCAGAATCCACAGAACCACTGAGAACTGTCTCATACTGGTAGTAATCTACAGATCTTTTCTGTACGCAACAGATCATACCGTCCATGATATGCGTTTTTCCGTAAGTATTTTCAAATTCCAGTGCCTGTTCAAAATTCCGGGGAATCCAGTCAGGTACAACAGGTTCCTCCTGGGCAAATGCCGTACAGTCCAGAACCGGAGAACAGCAGAACAATGCTAATACAAAAGCAACAAGTTTCTTACGCATAATTACTCCTCCTGTAAAATAGTATACTATAATTATAGCATAAGCCTTGCTGTGCTGTCAAGGTCAAATTTGTTCCCATTTATGCCGATCAACGCTATCTAAAAACACTTGATTCAGGGCATTCCAGTCCGGATTTTTATCATTTGGCATGCGATCTGCTTTTTCCTGGATCAGCTCCAGATTTTTAGAAATATACGCATCCAGTTCCGGAATACTGGCTTGCAAACCGGCTTCCGGACAGTGTATTTTTTGATTTAATAATTCCTGGATGATGGGACGCATTGCCGGCTCCAAACAAGCTTCTGCCAGTTCTGTGAATAACATCGGTGCAGGTGTGTGATATTGCAAAATCCAATGACATGCCAGAATCGGACGGAGCGCATAAAAATATTTTTTCAGTTTGATTTTTCCTTGTGTGCAGTATCTTTGATACTGCGATCTTGCTGTATTCCAGTAATGATAAATCCCGGCTTTGCAGGAAAAATACTGTTCCAGAACCGGTTTACAATTTTCCTGAAAAAAATCCGTTGTCTGATACACGATAGGGGAGAGCATCCATTCAAATACAGTCGGATTGGAATTTTTCGCAAGGATCAACATTTTTTTCAGATCCCAGCCGTTAATATCATAAATTTCATTCAATTCTGATTCTATTACATCCCGGACGGGATTCAATCTCAGATAATCGGCTTGTTGCCGGACGTAGATAAATCTGACATCAAAATCACTGTCCGGAGAAGCAAAGCCCCATGCACGACTGCCGGATTCCACGGCATGAAGAATCCGGACATGTTCCGTCTGTTCGATTTCAGCGAGTTTCTGCCTGATAGTTTGATTGATTGTTTCTGGAATCGTTCCGGATTGTTCTGTCATGGTATCATCCTTTCTTTTACAGAGATACGTATATCACAGGTTGAGTATTGCATTAATCTGTTCTTCGGTCATTCCACTTTTACGCATTTTTTCAAGGATCGAATTTATTCCCTCTTCTCTTGCACCCTGCAAAGCAGAAGCTTCATCATGTAAGGCTTTTTCACGCATTCTTGCACGTTCTCTTAAAACAGTATCGGCACTCATATCGAATATGACCTGTACTGCCTGTTCCATTGCAGGAATATTTGTATTTTTAATCATATTCAGTTCCTCCTCCGTATCAGCCTTGATCAGGTGCATCCACATTGCCTTTCGGTCATTTACGTCAAGTTTGGTTGTAACTTTTCTCAGTTCAAAGAAGTGAATGCTCATCAAGTCTGTAAACTGTTCGCCTGTTTCTTTGTCTGCTGCTATGATTTCCGTATGATAATTCTGTTTGTCCGTAATATTGAAGTCAAGGATATTGATACATATTGTTCTTTTCATATTGCTGTACGATTCACCGCTGTGTAGTTCTGATGTATATAGCTTTGACCAGTAAAACAAAGTCCTTTTTTGAAATAACTTTGACTGTTTACCTGTAGTTCAATGTTTATCAGAGTTTCTGTATTATCATATTTTCTGAGTCTTACGCTTAAATCCAGTCTTACGAGTTTGCCGTCTGAATAGTCAGACGGCATTTCAGGATTTGTAAGAATAATATCAAGAATATTCTCAAACGGTATATCAAGAACATCTGAGATGAAATTTTTCAACAGACTTCTTTTTCTTATAAATAATTCCTTGAAAACAACATCAATTTTTGCAGATACGATTTTTCTTTCCATATGTGTTCGCATCACCTTTCTTTTCGTTTCATAATAATTAATTATAATTAATTATTTCTGTTTTTTATGTTTATTGCGTGGCATTCTGTATTGTTTGTGAAAATCTTTCTTGACTTCGTCGAATTTATCCAATTCTTCTAAACGTTTCTGGTGGGCATCTTTCTGCATTTCGTCAAAATCGTCCATACCCGTTGCATTTGATAGATGACCCGGAAACAATTTTTACAATCTGCTTTGCCTGTTTTTTCTGATTTTTCTGATTCTGGATTAACAGCCGGTTTGTTTTTTCTTCCAGTTCATACAGATCATCCAGTTGCGTTTTTTGCTTTTTCATGAAACGAAAAAATTTCCTGTGAAGCTTATCAAAGATATTCCAGGGCATAAAAATTATCTCTTGTTCTTGTCAGGCACACGATATTTAGAATTGAAATCATTCTTGATTGCCTGTAACCGGAGCTTATCTTCTTCCCGTTTCTTGTGTGCATCAGATTCAATCTGCTGTACTTCGTCGATACCGGATGTGATCGTTCTCCAGGCATTTTCCAATGTCTCAATCTGGATGGAACTGCCGGAAGCCATCTTTGCAGTTGCCTTTGCCTGATTGACTGTGTTCTGTGCATTCCGCATTAACAGCTCGTTTGTCTTGGCATCCAGTTCAGACATCGCCTCTGCCTGGATCTTCTGACGTTTTAACAGAATCGCCTGGGCAAGTGCCTGCTTGAATACCGGAAGCGTGATAATAATGGCAGATTCCATTTTGCGATACAGATTATAATTGCTGAACTCCATTGTTTTCAGCATGGGAATGCTCTCCATCGCAACAACTTCCGCCGTCCGCAGATCCTGTACACGCTGTTCCAGTAATGCCAGTGCATTCTGATAAGACTGGAGCTGAAAACGCAATTCCTGGTTGCCGGTTGCGTTAATCTCGGCTTGTGTCTCATCAATTGCCGCCTGGATTTCCTGACAACCCTGATCGCCGGCATAGATATATTTTTCCAGATCATGATAAAATTCCACGTTGGCTTCAAATAACGTGCTGAGTTTCCGGTTGGACTGTTTGATTTCTTCCTGATATTTCCGGAGTGCGACATAGATCTTGTCAATCTCTCCGCCCATTGTATTATATTTCTTGAGAACTTTCTCAATCTGTGCCTGTGCCTTGTTAAATAACTTTTGCAAGCCCTTGGGTTCTTTCAGTTCATCAATATTGAACTGATCCATGATTCTGGAGAGAGCTTTTAATAATTCCCCGGATTCATTGATCTGGCTCAGGCTCATATTATTGAGTACGCTGTCGGATGCCCTGGAGATAGATTCTGCCGCTTCTGAACCGAAAGACACAATTGAATCCATATCATCCACGGAGATCTGGCTTGTCAGCTGATCGATTTCCTGCATGTCAATGGATTGGATGACTTGTTGTTTGTCCAGTACGACATTGTATTCCTGGACAGGCTGAATGTCAAGCACCTGTGCAGAAGCTGCCTGGGTTTCGATCACGGGATTTGTTGTATTCTCGTCTCTTTTGGGGTGTTTTAAATTAATTGCCATAAAATTACCTCTTTTTTCTGAAAATTTTGTCAAATGGGTTGGATTTTACCGGTTTTCCGGCATAACGTCGCAGATCCGGCGGACGCAGGTCATAGAGATATTCTCCGATCTGGTGCTGTTCAATTTCTAATTTTTGAAAATGCTGTTCTACACTCTGATAGCCCGTCGGCACAAGAAACAAAATATCAAAGCCCACCAGATGCAGAAATGCCATAATAATACTATCTTCCAGAGACAGGACTTTTTCATTGGCAAGAATATAGAGTAATTTCGGATTTTTCTTTGTAAAATCAAATTTCTGAATTTCCCGGATCAGACTGATATCCAGATGTAGAATTGTCGCAATCACGTCGTATTCTGTGCCGGTTTCGTAAATACCCCGGATCATTCTCTGATCCAGTAACAATTGCAGTTTATCCAGCATATGCATCTGGATTTCTTCCCGGAGAAATCCATAAGAATAATATTTATCCTGCCGGATTTTGTCACGCTGCAATTTACCATGATTCAGGAAATTCATACAGTGTGATTTTAAGGGATTGTTTGACCCTGCCATCTGCACGAAAGGCGCACGGTAGATCACATAAGGAGATTCCGCCATCAACGCTTTGACAGCATCCCAGTAAGCATGTACATCACCGTCTTTGACACCGGAAATCTTCGCAAACAATACCGGTACTGTGACGGTCTGATTTACAATCTCAAAATTCGGACGCATGCTGACTTCCTCACGCCAGTATAATGCAATCTCTTCATAAGTCGTCCGGAGCGTGACAGCATTGGCTTTCTGGTACTGCTGATTGCGATACAGTCCGGAATCCTGGTATAAAATTTGATCCAGTTCACGTTCTGCATGATAAGCCATTGTGCCGACACGGATTTCAGAAAGATCCCTCGGAAACTTCGTGATCTCCAGATAATCCGTAAAACGCTGTTCATACAGCAAAGCATCTTCCAGACAGCATGTCTGATTTTGTCCGGGTGTCAGAATCAGGACATCCACCGGGAGTCTTGCTAAGAACCGGAAAAAGACAGCTTCTTTTTCATTCTGACAGCCTCCCAGATAAATCATACAACTGACATCCGGCGCTTTCCAGTTCCGGAATAGGACGGATTGATGCCGTCTGAGCCAGCAGATCAGATAAATTCCCTGATTCATGAGCTTGTTTAAATTGCCGTCTGATTTTTCAGCTTCTTCCAGCATAACATCGACAAAACTTTTGACAAACAGTCTCTGAAGCTGTAAATTTGCCGGATATGTTAAATTCATGGACAAATCCTGAATCATATCTTCTGACCGGGTATAATTATTTTTTCTCTGGATCGCAGATACTTCATTTGCATCCGGCTGTGCCGGGGGCTGATCTAAAATCACAAGATTCCTGCCGGCATTTTTCAAATCCGTATAGAACCGGTAAAGCTGATTGGGATAAGATTGCTTTTCTTCTACACCGGACAGCCGGCAATAACAATTATAGAAAAAATCCCGATCCTGTCCACGCTGTGCCGGATGTTTCCGGATTTCTGCAAAGACAGAATCCTTCCCGGAAAGCCAGGCATTTGTGCAGTTAAAAATTTCCGGGAGCGTTCCGTATAATCGTTTACGATTTAATTCCTGGTTCAGCTCCTGCCGGATCTGTGCAAGACTGAAATTCTGTGGGAATTCTGTCATTCCGGGCAGATCCAGGATTTCAGAAAACTCCGACCGGGGATCAAGTTTCAAATAATTCTGGTCGCCATGATACTGTAACAGAATGACATCACTGCCGGCATGGGCGAGAACAGAAATCAATAATAAAGCATGATTGCTGATTTCGCCTTCATAGAGAACTTTCGGGATTTGTTCTGCACCGAGCTGACCGAGAATCCGTTCAAATTTATAATACAGCCAGCACATGAATTTAATATAAATATTTTTTAGAACAGATTCGGGCTTACCGGATTGTCGGAGTCTGTCAAGTGTGTGATAGATCGAACCTGCGACGGAATTGCATTGACCGGGATTCATCCGGGGCAGCCATTTTTTCAGACTCAGCTGCATAAAAGTTTCGTTCATCTGGAATTGCGAACCCATCATTTCTTGATAATAGGCAAGATTCTGGTTGGTCGGATTGGGAATGCCACCTTCAATGACAACACCGGTTCGTCTTGCGGTGTCGTAGTACTTCCGGATCAATGTATGAATTTCCGGATTCCAGCCGTTAATGCGGCAGAAATAAACACCTTCGGGAGATCGTTGGCTCAGATTCCGGAAAAAATTATCTAAATTTGTTATTTTCTGGTGTGCAAGCATGTGATTCACTTCCTGCTATGAAAAATAAAAATAATATACTTTTATTTTAACATAGATTCGAAAATTTGTCAACTAGTATCTGTTGAAAAAAACAGTTGACAAATCAATAATAATATGCTATTATATATTATAGTAGTACAGAATATTGTACAATCCATTATAAAACAAATTGTAAGGAGTGTGGCATTATGTTAGCTGTCAATTATTCAACGATCAGAAATAAATTAAAAGATTACTGCGATAAAGCAACAGACGAAATGGAAACTGTCATTGTCACAAGAAAAAACGAAAAGAACGTTGTCCTAATAAGCTTGGAACAGTATAATATGCTTATGAAAGCAATCCGGAACGCTGAATATCTTGCGAAACTTGACAGAGCTTTTGATCAGCTTGAACACGGCAGTGGACAACAGCATGAACTGTTTGGAGAAGATGCGAATGAATAAGATATGGAGTGACATTGCGTGGGACGAATATCTTTACTGGCAACAGGCTTGTTTACAACATTGTTGACGGTAATCTGTGGATTGTTTCCTGTAAAGGACACTATGAAGATTGAGAAAAAGAAGGCGGAAACGTCTTCTTTTGTTTTGCAAAATCGATTATCTGTTATCAATTTTTTCCGGATAGAGATCATGCTTTGTCAGACGATCCCAGGCGACTTGCTCCCATTTTGTACCGGGCATTCCATAATTGCAGTAAGGATCAATCGAGATACCGCCACGGGGCAGGAATTTTCCCAGGACTTCAATATATCTGGGCTGCATTAAATTAATTAAATCATTCATGATGATATTCACACAATCTTCATGAAAGTCTCCATGATTCCGGAAACTGAATAAATATAATTTCAGGGACTTGCTCTCGACCATTTTCTGATCCGGGACATACGAAATATAAAGCGTTGCAAAGTCCGGCTGTCCGGTAATCGGACACAGACTTGTGAACTCCGGACAGTTGAATTTTACAAAGTAATCCCTGTCCGGATGTTTATTATCAAAAGTTTCGAGAACTTCCGGAGCGTAATCCCTGGCATAGTTTGTAGTTTTACTGCCAAGATTCTGTAATCCCTCATCCGCACGGGGATTCTCCTTTTTCAATTCCTCATGAAAATTCATATCCATAATAATAACCTCCAGTATTGCATTTATTTTTTTATCTTGCACCATCCATATACGCACCATATGCCTGATTTTCTATTTCTTCTGCTGTAATATTTCTTAACTCCTCAGTTGTCCGGCAAATCCTCCTGTCATAAAACAAACAGCAACTACAATTTCCGTCATCATCTTCATAAAAGTCAGCATTTATATGAACTTTCCAGTTTTTATCTTTCGGACTGACATATACAATATATCTGTGTTTGCCAAAAGCTTCCCCCGTAACTCCGGACGTGATGACATTTTCTTTTTTCACATCAAAGAAATCAGAAATACCGGATGATTGTTTTTCCATAATAAATTCAATTCTCCTTTTTAACAGGGTGTCTTATCACTGTTTTTAGCTTGTTTACGTCACATTTGCGTGGGTCACTGAGATATATTTCATGGTGTAATCTTGTATCCGTTATATCTAGCTTATAACCATTTCTTTCAGCGTACACATACATAAGATTCACCGTGTCGGGTTCATTGTCGTAAGAACCGACATGCAGACACTGTACACAAC
>CAMWJT010000049.1 GCA_947174625.1 uncultured Ruminococcus sp. | reverse complement strand
CAACCTCTGCAAACTCTTGCTTTTATCCAGGAAAAATCTGTAAATTAGCTTCCTGCTTCTTATGCCGCAATTTTAACGATCCCCGATCAGATTTTTGAAGACAAACGAATCCGGCATACGGCATTTGTCCTGCTTGGATTGTGCATACAGCCGATTATTTCCTGTACATTCCTGTATGGTATTATTCCGGGATTTGCATTTGCCGCATGGGCGGTCTGTCTGGAAATCCGATTTCTCAGGTCAGAATCCTGGAAAGGTAAGATCCTATGGGGAATTTTATCTGTATTATGCCTGATGCTTTCTGTTGTGATAAAATCCAATAATCTGATTGTCCTGGTGGCAATGGTTCTGCTGGCAGGTGTGACGGCTTTTCAGAATAAAAAAACGCTCTGCAATCTGATTCTGGTCGTTGCCAGTGTGATTTCATGTACAGTTGCCCCGGATGCTGTTGTAGCAATGTATGAAAAACGTGCAGACACAGAATTAGGTGACTCGATTCCGATGATTTCCTGGTTCGCACTGGGTATGAATGAGGGAATGAGTGCGCCTGGCTGGTATAATTACGGCGCAACCATCAGCAATTTTGAAATCTGTGAATTTCATGCGGATGCAGCAGCAGAACGCTCTGTAGAAGAAATCAAGAATAAACTAAAATATTTTTCAGAGCATAAACAATACCGGGATGACTTTTTCTATAAGAAATATGTCTCTGTCTGGAATGAGACTTCTTATCAGAGTCTTTGGAATAACAAAGTCCGTGGGCAATATAATCCAAAAACAGGTATTGCGAAATGGGTCTGTGAAGAGAAAGAAGCCGAAACAAAACAGTATATGGATGATTTTGCACAGCTTATTTTCTTGCTTTGTTTCTGTGGTATCTTGTACTGCCTGAAACAGAAAAACACTTATGGTATGACAATGCCTTTAATTGTCCTGGGTGGTATGATGTATCATTTACTGGCAGAAGCAAAATCACAATATGCAATCCCCTATTTCATCTGGATGACCGTATTTGCGTCCTGCGGATTTGTATTTCTGATGGATTGGCTGAAGCCGTATTTTTACAAAACAGGCATAAAAAACAAATCAAAAATTTTAAAACCTGCCAAAAAAACGGAAACAGGAGAAAATTATGAAGCAATTGAATCAAAATAAGCTAACAGAATATTTTACTGCAATATTTCGGATTGTCATTGCAGTTTTTATGTTATTTTTTCTGAGTTCTTTGTCGATACAAGCGTTTCTCAATACAACAGATATGGAGTTTGTCACGGGCGAACAAGCGATCAGCTCCGTTGTACAGTATATTCGTGCGCATGGGGAAGGTGTCAATTATTATCAGGATAATGTACTAGCGAATCTGATTTTTCTTGTCATCAGCTTTTTTGCAGTCTGGATTTTCACACCAAAGCATCTGTCACTGCGGGTAGAATCGGTTCTGATTGCTGTCTGGACAATTGGAATGGGGATTCTATGGGTGACGACATCTCAGGTAGCACCTACGACTGACAGTGAAATAGTAGCGAAAGCTGCCATAAATTTCGCAAATGGAAATTATGAACTGCTTACCGGAGAAGAGCGTTATTTCCGGAATTATTCTTTTCAGCTCGGATTTGTATTTTTTGAAGAAATTCTGATCCGGATTGCCTATTTATTCCGGGAAAATCTTGATAATTTAATCTTTATCCAGAAAATTTTTGCTGTCTTACTGGGATTTGCTTATGTTGCAATTTTGCATATGCTGGATCTGATTTGTGAGGACAAACGCATTCGTCACACGGCTTTCCTCATGCTTGCTTTTTGTGTACAACCGATTCTGACTTGTTCTTTTATGTATGGCATTATTCCCGGCTTTGCCTTCACTGTCTGGGCAATTTATTGTGAAATAAAATTTTTAAAATCCGATTCCTGGAAAAGTAAGTTATTATTTGGAATTTTGTCCGTACTGTGTATTACAATCTCTGTTATCATTAAATCCAATAATCTGATTGTCCTCGTGGCGATGGCTTTATTGGCAGGTGTCACCGCTTTTCAGAATAAAAAAACACTCTGCAATCTGCTTTTAATTATTGCCTGTGTCATTCCCTGTGTAACTGTGCCAGGTACTATTATTTCTATGTATGAAAAACGTGCCAATACAGAATTAGGAGATTCTATCCCTATTATTTCCTGGATTGCAATGGGCATGTGTGAAGGAGACAGTGCGCCTGGCTGGTACAGAGGTGATGTAACCGTTGATAATTTTGCATTCTCCGGATTTGATGCTGCGATTGCCTCGGAACGTTCCAAAGAATTAATCCGTGACAGAATTGCTTATTTTCAGGAAAATAAGCAATACAGAAATGATTTTTTTGTAAAAAAATATCTCTCCATGTGGAATGAAACAACCTATCAATCTATCTGGCATAATACCGCTCGTGGGCAGTACAATCCCAAAACCGGCATTGCGAGATTTATTTGTGAAGAAAAACGAACCGAAACAAAGCAATATCTTGATTATTACTCACAACTTGTATTTGTAAGCTGTTTTTTCGGTATTATTTACTGTCTGAAAAAGAAAAATACGTATTTGATGCTGATGCCTTTGATCGTCCTGGGAGGAACAATTTATCATTTATTGGCAGAAGCAAAATCACAATACGCACTGCCCTATTTTATATGGATGACAGTCTTTTCCGCCTGTGGATTTGTATTTCTGATCGATTGGCTGAAGCCACATCTTGGCATACAAACTACACAAAAATCCGAAAATTTAAAAAATCCTGTGATTTCTGATCATACAGAAATACAACCAAAAATAAAAGGAGTGAATAAAATGGATGTTTTATATCTTGTAATTCCTTGCTATAATGAAGAAGAAGTCCTGCCGGAAACTTCCCGACAGCTCCGGGAAAAAATGATGTCTTTGATCCAGAAAGGGGAAATTTCTCCCCAAAGCCGTATTTTGTTCGTCAATGACGGCTCAAAAGACAAAACCTGGGAAATGATCTGTCAGCTCCACCAGGAAGACAAATTATTTCAAGGTGTTTGTCTTTCCCGGAACCGTGGACATCAGAATGCGTTGCTTGCCGGACTGATGACGGCAAAAAATTATTGTGATATGGCAATCTCACTAGATGCCGATCTACAGGACGATATTAATGCCATTGATGACATGGTGGTGCAGTATCACAAGGGCTATGAAGTTGTCTACGGCGTGCGCAATTCCAGGGAAACAGATACATTTTTCAAGAAAACCACAGCCGAAGGCTATTATAAAATTATGAAACTGCTCGGCGCAGATCTTGTGTTCAATCATGCAGACTATCGTCTGATGTCAAAGCGTGCCTTAGAATCGCTTGCGTCTTTCAAAGAAAATAATTTATTCCTCCGTGGGATTGTCCCCATGATCGGCTATTCTTCCACGAATGTTTACTATGCCCGGAAAGAACGCTTCGCAGGAGAATCCAAATATCCCCTGAAAAAAATGCTTGCTTTCGCCTGGGAAGGTATTACATCCCTGTCCGTCAAGCCGATTCATACGATTATGTGGCTTGGTGCGATTGTATTTCTGGTAAGCCTGATCATCCTAATCTGGTCGCTGATCCGCCATGCCATAGGGGAGACAGTTGCCGGATGGACTTCCACGATAGTGAGCATCTGGGCAATCGGCGGTTTACAGCTCCTTGCCATTGGCATGATCGGCGAATATGTCGGCAAGATCTATCTGGAATCCAAAGAACGTCCCCGGTATCTGATTTCAGAATATCTTGGCGACGACGATGAAGAAAACCAGTCTTGATTCTAGAAGCTTATCACATGCAGTATGCTTTCTGCATATACTATCCTGAGGTGATAACAATGCAGAGAATGGAAACCATGACAGGTGTGATTTTGGAAATTAACGAAAAACAGATTTTAATCCGGGATGAAGCAACCAACCAGGAAGTTGTCGTGCATACATGCTGTGTGTGCAATCTGGCAGTCGGCGACCGGGTGCATGTACTTTATTCCGGCAGGATGACGATGAGCATTCCGCCGCAGATCAGTGCCATGCGGATCACAAGGCTAAATTGCAGAAGATCTTAAAAAAATTAAAAACAGAGAAATCCCGTGCAGGACTTCTCTGTTTTTTGTTTGATTTATATTGGATTCTAAAATTCATATATCTCATATATCTCATAAGGCGTCCATATCACAGGTTCGCCTTGACCCTGAATCAAGTCACAATATTGTTTTGTTTCTTCGTATGAATTTTGAATCAAACCTGTTCGGGCATCAACGATTAAACTATGATCTGTTAATTGTTCAAGTTCTTCATTCAATGAGTTAATCAGATAACTGTCAAATGAAAAATATCCCTCTCCTGAACTTTCACAGCCAAGAATATCACAGCCGATTATTTTTTTCGGCTTGCTGCACTCGATACCTGCTTTTACTACATCAAAAGTACCTTTATTATCAAATTCATCAAAGATTTCAGAATCCGTAAATATTCCGATAATTCTATATCCATCTGCATTTCTAAGATATTGAGAAATCTTTATGACATCATCCATACAATAGAATCTCACATCCGTTGTAAGTCGCTTATGCTCAAACAAATCCGCCACTAATTTACAAAAATCCTGGAAATCATAATCGCTTAACTGCAAATATCGCTGATATTCTGTCCTGTTGCTTTTAGGATAATTTATCCAGAAACATTTTTCTAAATCAGGGAACTTTTCGCTTAAACCATTTTCACTTACCGAGAGAATATGACTTGTTTTTAAAGTACACCATTCAGGCTTAATTAAGGGCTTTACGATATAATATCCAAAACATTTTTTATCATTCATAATAAATCAAGATTCAGAATTTGGAATCTGCGGTCGGTAACGATTCCGGTACGCCATACGTTTCTGCCAGATTGTCCGGTCTGCAAATCTGTAAAACTTCCAGCAGAGCCAGATCAGATAAATCACAGGATATATCAAAAATAAAATACTCAGAAATAACAGCATTGCCGTATCAAAACAGATAATTCTTGCGGCATTTTCCCAGTAAGGATAAGTCACAGTCTCGGCAGTGACTAATTCCCGGATGTGACACAACTGTTCCCATCTTCCGGAAAGTGTATATCTTCTTGTATTCTCCAGAATGTTTTTGGGACTTTTCTGCCCGTTCTGTTCCGTTGCCGGGTCAGCTCCGGAATCCATTGCATCAGAAATCAGATTTTTTGCAAAGTTCCTGACCGGATTCGGCAGAACTGCTTCATAGCAATCAATATGTACGCCGGAGGAATTCCCTTGTAATTCCTGATACAACGTGTAAGAAAGATAAATTCTTGCAGTATCACCATACACTGTCCTGGTTGCATAATCCGTCTCCGGTTCAACCACACCGGCAATCAGACAAGTTCTGTTCTGCATTCGGATTTCCATGCCGGCAACTTCCGAAGAACCGAACAATTGCCATGCAAGCCGGGTATCTATCACAACACGATCCTGCATCAGATCCGACTTCTGAAAATAACTGCCGTCTGCAAGCCTGGGCGTGTGCATGGTGAAAAAATCCCCTCCCACGACAGTAACAAGTGCCTGTGTGGATTTTTTGCGTGCGCCTGTGATTTCCATCTGTCCGCCCTGCGTACTGTAACAGTCATACCAGAGCCGGGAGCTTTTCGCATCCAAAGCCGCTGTCTGCAATTCTGTATTGATCTGCTCTTGCAAAGATGCAATCTGATTGGTATCAAAATCCGCTTCCTGCCGGAGAAATACACTGATCTGTGAGAATTTCAGGTCTGCACTTCCCTGCCATCTCTGTGCCGCCTGCTGATGATATAATAATCCAGACAAAATCATACTCCATACTTGCAGGACGATCACAAGAATCACGCAGAAAATTGCAATGGCAAACCTGAGAATCTGCAATTTTTTTATTTTTTTTAATTTTTTCAAATTAATTTTCCTCCATGCGCACTTGTGTCCCGGCAGTCAGTGGCTTTTCAGAATTTGTAATCACAAAATCAGAACTGTTCATATCGCCCTGGACAGCACTGTTGATTTCATCATGCGCCAGAACGTCCACATCACAACGGCTTGCATAATAACGATTTCCCAACGGTGTACTTCTGGATTTTAATAATAACACAAATTTCCCGTCATTGTCTTCCATAATCGCACTGGACGGCACAACACAATCATAATTCTGACTGGAGCAGGAGATCGAGAGTGCAAGAGACTGCCCGACGCTGACATCACTCCCGGTGATCTCAAAAATCAGTAATTTATTATCACTTTTGGGATTTTCCGTATCCGGACGGATCGCCATGAGTTTCGCTGTAATATCACTATAATATTGATTGGTGATTTCTGCCGTGATGCCGGCACGGAGTTTTCTTGCCTGTTCTGCTGTCACGGAGAATTGCGCCGTATAACCGGAATTTGTCAGTGTCAGACTTGCCAGAGTATCCCCGTCCATCACGGTATTGCCTGCGGCACAACTAATAACACTGACAATCCCGTCATTTTTGCTTGTAATTGTCTGTGTGCCGGTATTTTTCCGGAGTTTTTCCAGTTCGTTCTTTTGCTTGTCAATGGCATTCTGCTGACTTTTCAGCTCCAGTTCATTCACCTGCTGTGTGAGTGTATCTTCCTGCTTCTTTTCGGAAAGTGCCAGGATTAGCGTCTGCAAATTGCGCTGTTGTTGAGAGACGGCTTCTTCCAGGGATGTAATATCTGTCATGCCGCCGCCTGTTCCTGCCTGTTGGGATTCATAACTTGTCACAATTGCCTGTGCATCTTCCATCTGTGATTTTACAGCATTCAAATCATTCTGGATCAAAGAAGTGATATTTCCGGATGCAGATTTGTAATTCTGCTGTGCCTGTTCCAATTCTGTCTGCGCTTGTGTGACGGCATTTTTCGCATTCTGCAAATCCGTTTCCATTGTCTGGATTTCTTTCAGGGCAATTTTTGCATTTTCGACATCTTCATTGGCATAACGCATTGCCTGTTCTGCATCTTCCATGGCACGCTGCAAATCTGTGAGAGAGATTGTCACAGATAGATTACCAGGATTTTCAGAATTTTCAGAATTACCCGGAGGCTCTGTGATTTCCGGAATCAGGATGCCGTTTTCCTGATTTTCTTTTGCAGTCTCGTAATCTGTTTTGGCTCTCTCATAAGCAATCTTTGCTTTTTCGGCATCCCGTTCCAATGCACGGACAGTCTGTTCCTGTTCCGAGGAGCTGACCAGAATCATGATAGATTCTGCTTTGGATTGTGCCGTTTCCAGTTTTTTTTCTGCATTCTGCAAGACATTCTTTGCAGTCTGCAAATTTGTCAGATACTGCGCCGGGATGCTGTCCAGTTCCCCCGAAGAAACGGACAACAGATAAGTATTTAATTCTTCCATCCGGGAAGAAAGCTGTCTGACCTGTGCATTTGCCTGTTGATATGCCGCATCCGAAATACTGTTGCCCGGCTGATTTTTCGCCTGATTCAATCTGTTAATGGCAGTCTGCAAATCTGCTCTGGCATTGGCAATCTCCTGATCTTGTGCTGTATAGTCCGGCGCAACTGTCAGCAATGCTTTCTGATAAGCCAGTTCTGCTTCCTGCAATGCAGATTCTGCCAACTGGATAGCTTCCTGATTGTCTGCCGCTTCAAGAACAAATAACTTGTCACCTGTCTTGACTTCATCGCCTACTTTTACATACACAGAAGACACGACACGGGTACTGTCAGCTTTGATTTCATAATTCTGGTTCGCTGTCACAATACCAGTCCCCCGGATTTTCTCTGTAATCACGCCGTAACTTGCATATTGCGCCGAAACAGTCGGCAGACTGTAATTCAGAATGGTATTGGAAAAAAACGTCAGCAATAATAAAATCACTAAAAATATAATTAAAAATGTCTTGATTCTTTCTCTGCGTTTTGCGCTCTTTGTCTGTTCATCCATAAAATTTTCCTCCGATATAATTATTCTCAGCCCTTGACACCACCAGCATAAGTGATTCCCTCGACCAGATATTCTTCTCCATATAAAAATAACAGCAATGCCGGAATCATGTAGAC
>CAMWJT010000048.1 GCA_947174625.1 uncultured Ruminococcus sp. | reverse complement strand
ATCCCCTTTTCTTCTAACGGATTCTTCATTTCATCCAGCATCAGACCGGCAATCGCTGTGTAATCTTTTTCCGTCAACGGCTTGAATACGATAATTTCATCAATTCGGCTGATGAATTCCGGACGCAGAAAATCCCGGAGCGCTTTCATGGCTTTCTCTTTGGTCACATCTTCCTGCGTTTTGTTGAATCCAACACCAGTTGTCTTATCTGTCGAACCTGCATTGGACGTCATGCAGATCACCGTATGCGCAAAACTTACCGTTCTGCCCTGTGCATCTTCAATCTGTCCTTCGTCCAGAATTTGCATTAAAATATTCATCACATCCGGATGCGCTTTCTCGATCTCGTCAAATAAAATCACGGAATACGGCTTTCTCCGGACTTTTTCCGTTAATTGTCCTGCTTCGTCATAACCGACATAACCGGGAGGCGCTCCAATCAGTCTGGCAACGGCATGTTTCTCCATGAATTCTGTCATATCTAACCGGATTAACGGTTCTGTCGTGTCGAATAATTCCGATGCCAGGACTTTGACAAGTTCCGTCTTGCCTACGCCTGTAGGTCCAACAAAAATAAATGATGCTGGTCTGATTCGTTCACTGAACTGGATTCTGCTTCTCTTGATGGACTTTGCCAGTGCTTCCACAGCTTCATTCTGTCCAATCACTCTGCACTTCAGACGGTCTGCAAGACCTTTCATGCGTGCCATTTCCGTCTCTGCAATCTTATTCGCAGGAATTCCCGTCCATAACTCAATCACAGCCGCAAGATCCGTCTCAGAAACATAGATTTTTTCTGCCTGTTCCTGCAATTCTTTCTGCTTCATATCCAGACGGCTGCACAGGGACTTCAATTCTGCAATTTTTTCAAAATCCTGCGAACTATTGTCCATCAAGTCCGTCAGATTCTGTGAATTCTGTTCCAGTTCTTTTGTCACTCTGTCCAGTTCTGCCAGTTCTTTGGCACGGAGACTCCTGTAAGCACAGCTTTCATCCAGTAAGTCAATTGCCTTATCCGGCAAAAATCTATTATTGATATATCGCTCAGACAGAACAGCACATAATTTTAAAATCCTGTCTTCGATTCTGACTCTGTGATAATTCTCATAATATTCCCGGATGCCCAGTAATACTTCTGTTGTCTCATCCACAGTCGGTTCTGTGATCGTTACCGGCTGAAAACGACGTTCCAGAGCGCTGTCTTTTTCAATATATTTGCGATATTCTTTGAATGTCGTCGCACCGATGACCTGAATTTCGCCACGGGACAGCGCCGGCTTTAAAATATTCGCCGCATTCATAGAACCCTCGGAATCGCCTGCACCGACTAAATTATGCACTTCATCAATGAACAGAATCACATTGCCGGCTTTGATGACATCATTAATCAAGCCTTTTACCCGGCTTTCAAACTGTCCCCGGAACTGCGTCCCGGCAACCAGTGCTGTCAGATCCAGCAAATAAATTTTCTTATCCAACAAGTGAAACGGCGCATCACCTGCGGCGATTCTCTGCGCAAGACCCTCTGCAATTGCCGTCTTGCCGACACCCGGTTCACCGATCAGACAGGGATTATTTTTTGTCCGACGTGATAAGATCTGCATTGTCCGGGCAATTTCCCGGTCTCTGCCGATAATTCTGTCAAGTTTATTTTCTTCTGCACGTTTGCTCAGGTTCGTACAGTAATTTTCCAGAAATTTTAATTCTTTTTCCGGTTTGCTGAATTTTTTATGACCGTGTTCGGATTTTTTAGTTTCCCGGAAGTCACGGGGATTTTTTTCATCACGTCCGGATGGTTTGCCGCTGAGATTCTGCATACCGCCGAAAATATTTTTTAAAAAACTCGGCATGGCATCAATCGTCCCTTTCATCATGGAATCATCCCCCGCAAGCATTTCTTCTTCAGTCATATCAGAAATGCCTTCCTGCATCATTTCCATCATGCGGTCTGAAAATTCTTCCAGATCTTCTTCATTGATATAATGACTTTTCAGATAATCCGAGACATGCGGAATATTCAAATCTCTGGCACAGACAAGGCAATACCCCTCATTTCTGCTATCTTCACCATGCAAAGCGGAAATAAACACAACAGCCGGTCTTTTTTTACATTTACTGCATAACACCATAATTTTTACAAACCTCCTGAATAGCATTACTCTATTGCTCTATTTCTCTAGTATAACATATAATTGCAAACTTGTCAACTGATTTTGCGATCTGATTTTCAGAAAAAAATCAGGGCAAGCAAAACGGCAAGCATGCCGAAATTCACAAGACTAAATACAAGCAGATATTTCCCGGACTCTGCTTTTTCTGTATTTTTATAAAACTGAAACGAAATCAGACTTGCAAGAGATGCAATAATTGTCCCCAGTCCGCCGAGATTGACCCCCAGTAAAAGTGCTGTTCCGTGATCTGTAAATCCCGACAGCATCACAGATGCTGGCACATTGCTGATTACCTGCGACAACAATACGGCAATGATGATTTCTCTGCCACTGAGAATTTCAGAAAAGAATCTGCTGACACTTTCGATCTGTGCAATATTCCCGACAAAAATAAAAAAGCACAGAAATGTCCCCAACAAGCCATAATCCACTTTGGCAAGCTGTCGGAACGGAACAAAAACAATTGTCGCAAGCAGACAAATCCACATCGGGACAACCCGGAACACCGTCAACAGGCATAATCCGAACAACAACAGATAGACAATCAACGGACTTTTTTTAATTTTTTTGAAATTTCCGGATTTTTCAGAATTTCCAGTCATGCACGCATCCGCCGGCAGTAAAAAGCACAGCAGTGTCAGCATCACAAGGCTTGCTGTCCCGGATGGCAACATGGTATGCAGAAAATCCCCGGTTGTCAACTGATAATTATCATATAAATAGAGATTCTGCGGATTCCCGAAGGGTGTCATCATGCTTCCCAGATTCGCCCCGGCTGTTTCCAGTACGATTGTGAGAATCCGGCTTTTTTCATCCTGGATTTTTTCATAGACAATCAATGTCAATGGTATGAATGTCAACAATGCCACATCATTTGTCACAAGCATGGAACTGAAAAAGCAGACAAGCAGAAAAATAAAGCCTAATTTCCGGAGATTACCTGCTTTTTGCAATAAAAAATCTGCAATCCATTCAAATACACCTAGGCTTCTGATTCCGCCGATGGATGCCATCAGACAAAAAAGCTGTACCAGTACTTTAATATTAATATACTCCAGATAATTACTATTTGGCGGTATGATAAACATTGTAATGACTGCTGCAAAAAATGCAATGACAAGTATTGTCTGATTTTTGATAAATTTTATTATTTTTTCTTTCATGTGAATTTAACCCTTATCCTGCATTAACTCTCTCAATCCGGTCATATCCTAATAGATAAAAATATCTGCCGTTCCGTAAAATTTTGTCATAATCATCCTTGACTTCCAGAGCGGACAGCTCCGATCCCGAAAAAGCATAACTCCGGATTGTCCCGGCATCCAGTAAATAGACGGTGTGATCCTGGATTTTGACGTTCTTGCAGATACTGTCAAAAGAGACTGTCACAGGTTCCTGGTTACTTCCAGAAAATAATACAAGAAGAGACTGCCGTCTGTTTTCGTTCTTCAGCAGGATAGCCGCCTGATCTTCTGAAAAATCACAGTCCACCAGTGTGCCGTTATACACATAGGTGTTCATCAGACCGCCGGTATTGTTATAATATGCAGCCTGTGTATCTCCAATGACAAATGCACCGCCATCTTTTAGTGAATGCACTTGCCAGCACAGCGCCGGCAAAGCTTCCGAAGTCCATTTCACATCACTGTCATTGAATTCTATATATTTCAGAATTGTCACAAGTCCGCCGTTTTCTGCGCCGATTGTCGCACAGACACAGCCATCATTCTGAAATCTGACATCAATCAGCCGTTCCAGACAGTTCCGGGTATAAATCCGCTTCCCGTTTGCATCATAGACATACAGACAGCAAGCGTAAGTATCAGATTCCGTCACAACGGCGACACGTCCGTCATCACTGAGCACGGCAAACCAGATCGGCTGTTCCAGTGTTTCTTCATAGAGCATTTTCTTTGTCTGATCCACCCGGAATGTTATCCCATTATGAGAATAGGTCAACGCTCTGGAATCATTCGTTTTCATGATCGCATTACTATAGGCATGCTGCCGACTGTCAATCTGTTCTCCGTTCATATCATAGATATAAATATATTTATCACATAACACAAACAAATCATGATTCACAAATTCCGCATGATAATCCACACCGCCGGAAACTGTCAGCATATACTCGCCGTCCGGTTCGGCATTCAGATTAGAATAACTGGTTGTCATCTGCTGAAATCTGGCAAACCATTTTTCACGGCTTGTATAGATCATCGCACCAAGCAGGACGACTGCAAAGACAATCAGGAGCTTGCAAAGTCTTCTTCTGCGTTTCCTGCGTTCTCTCAGCTCCAGAATATCAACCGTCTTTGCCATGCAAAAATCCTCCTGTCAGTTATCATAATTTTATAAATTTAATAAAATACCCGGTTTAAATACAATCCCTGCGCCGGCGCTGTCCTGCCTGCCTGCAAGCGGTCTCCGGATGCAAAAATCTGTTCTAATTGCTGTGGGAGAATTTTTTTTTCATTCACATCTATCAGTGTCCCTACGATAATTCTCACCATGTGATAGAGAAATCCATCTCCCTGGATTGTAAAATAAATTTTTTCATCCTGTTTCTGGACTGTAAAACTGCGCACAGTCCGGATTGTATTGGTATTGATTCTGCCGTTGTCCGTACAGAATGCCCGGAAATCTTTTGTGCCGATAAAATAATTTGCCGTCTCCTGCACAAGCTGTAAATCAAATTTTCGTCTGTAGTGATAAGCAAGATCCTGCGTAAAAGGGTCTTTGGATTCGCTGTTGTGCATCAGATAAACATATTCTTTGCCCTGACAGCTGAATCTTGCATGAAAATCCGGATCTGCTTCTTCACAAGACAGTATGGAAATATCCGCCGGGAGTTCGCCGTTGACACCACGGACGAAACCTTTTTCAGAAATTTGACTGTTTGTCTGGACGGAAAAACAGAACTGCCTTGCATGCACACCGGTATCCGTCCGGGAACAGCCCCGGATCGTGACTGGTTCATTGAGGACTTTGCTGACGCACTGCTCCACAACTTCCTGGACAGTCCGGCTGTTCTCCTGGATCTGAAACCCATGATAAGCCGTACCCCGATAGGACATCATAACTTTTAAATTTCTCATAAATTTTAAATACTCTCCTGATTCTCTGTATTTTCAGATTCTCCCGGATGTAAGGGATTTCCGTCAAAATCCGTTTCTCCTTGCAGATATGCCGCCAGTTCTTCTTCTGTCAACGGCTCTTTTTCCATGTCAACCCGAATTGCCTTATCTTTATTTTTTTGATAATATTGATTGAAAATCTCATCAATGCCGTATCTGTCTGGTTCTTCCGGTTCTGATTCTTGCACTTCTTGAGATTCCTGCACCGGATCTGTATTGAGATCTGATTCTGTTTCTGGTTCTTCCTGGAATTTCTCCGGATGCTTCTTCTCATAAATCCATAATAAAATCAAAATCCCCAGACTGCCAAACGTGACAATCACACCGGGAACGAATCCCGCCGGACAGTAGTTTAATTTAATTTCATGTGTCCCTGTCGTTAATGCAATACCGCACATGGCATCCATTAAGGAAATCACTTCTGCTTTCTGTCCGTCTACCTGGACGCTCCACCCCGATTCGTAGGGAATGGACAAATACAAAACGCCATCCTGTGATGCCGTCACCTGTCCGGAGACGTGGGTATCATCCATGTCCGTAATCGTGAATCTGCCGTTTTTTAGTAATTCATAACCCTGCTGCAAGACTTCCTGATTGAGTTCATAAAAATAAATATACACTGTACCGCTTTTGGCATCATCTTTCATGGTACAACGAAGATTGACAAGTTCTCCTGCCTGAAAATAACCTACAGGCGTGATATACGGCTGTCTCCCGATGTTATATCTATGGAGCTGTTCGGCATTGTCCCGGTAAACTTCCAGATAATCCCCGTTCGGTACTTTCGCATAAGCGTATGCCATGCCGGCTTTTGTCGTTGTATAATTATACTTCAAAAATACTGTACCCGAAGCATCACTCTGTTTGGTATAACTGTATTTGCCATAATCCAGTCTGGACACGTCAAATCCCTGGTGTCCGACATGTGTAATATCAACTTGCTTGAATAACGGTGTTTCAATCCCTGTTAATTTCTGGAACAACAAATTCTGCTGTTCAAACGGATTGTCCATGTCTTCCAGTTCATAATCCTGGAACAGCTCCGGCATCATGAAACCCAATCCCAGATTGTAGGGTGTTTCATATAATGTACTCGTTCCGCTCTGACTGATCTGATTCATCGTAACGGAATCCGCATTATAACCGTCTTTTGCGATTATATAACGAATATCCATGAGTAAATTTGTCAATGGTGAAGTATTCGCATAATAATACCGGTTGCCGGCTTCGGATGCCGGCAGACCCATCCGACGGCAGAACGTTGTCACACTCTCATTTGCCATAGAAGAAAACTGCGAAAGACCGTTATATTTATACAACGACGGATCATTCAGAGAATACCACATACTCAGCTCCGTCCTGTGAAATACATCGCTGTCATCTTCTAATGCTAACAGATCCTGCACTTCACTGTTGCTTGCCAGATAGGACGAATAACCGGAACTCCCCACAGATTCCACACTACGGACGGCATAGCCGGACATTTCATAACCGACCACAACGGCAAGCAGAACTTGTATCACGGCTTTCGGCACAAATAACCGGCACAGGATAATTGCCAGATACACACCGCCCAGAATCATGCAGGATTTTACAAATGCGTGATTGTCATCTTCCTGAATCTTGGATTGATACGCAATCCAACAGAACACACCGCCCATGGCGAGCATGCCGATCCATTGAAAAACAGATAATTTTTCTTCTAGCAAGACCTGATATGCCCGGTAAGCCATAATTAACATCACGAACGAGAACAGGAACGAAAACCGGTAAGGAATCATATTTGTGAAATGAAATCCATGCCAGATAAAATTCAGATAATTCATGTTGCAGCTGACTACCAGAAATACCAGAATTAGAACAGCAGAGATCTTCTCCCGAATTCTGATTTTTTTAGCGATCAAAAATGCACCGATTAATAATACCGGCAACAAGCCACAGTATAAATTGGGCAGTCCCTCTTTGGAAGTCGGTTCTGTGTAGGCAAGCATATTGGCAACAAGATCTTTCCAGGATTCATAGAACGAAACTGATTTCGGAAATGAATTATTCGCACTGTGTGTCAGTTGCAGTGCCAGGAATGTCGGAATCAGAATAAATGCAGATAATCCTGCACCCAGGAGCGAACTGCCTGTAATTAACGCAAAACGCTTGAAAAATTGCTTGATTTTCAGATTTTCAAACAGGCACAGACAGAAAAATGCAATCACTGTAAAAATACAGATAAAATACGCAATATAATAATTCGAAAATAATGCCAATGCCAGAGAGATCACATAAATTTTATATTTGCCCTCCCGGATGAGCATTGTCAGTCCGAGCATGACAAGCGGGAGCATAGCAACCGTATCAATCCAGATTGTATTCCAGTAATAACCAAGCATGTAACTGCATAAGGCATACATCATCCCGAATATGGTAATAGACAAATCATTTTTATCAAATACATAACGCAGACATTTTGCCATGAAAAAACCTGCAAAGGAAAATTTCAGCAATAAAATCAACAGCATGCCGTCCCGGAGATTTTCCAAATTCATGAAAATACTCAGCCAATTTAACGGACTCGCCGCATAATAGGCAATCAATGCCAGAAAATTCGTGCCGATGCCTGTCCGCCAAGAATAAAATATCGAACTGCCAGTTTTTAATTTTTCCTGCAAAAGCTGAAAAAACGGATAATACTGGTGCCACAGGTCTGTTACTAAAAATTGCTTATCTCCGAACGGGTGCATTTCTGCTTTTTTAAAAGCATAACCCATCATCAGGAACGGGATAACAAATGCCAGTACTTCCCAGAAGTAAATTTCATCCAGTTTTTGCAGCCAGACCGGTCGGGGTTTCTCAATCCGGACAGCTTTTTTCTGAGATACCGGCTCCGGATCGGGACTTGCTTTTGCTTTCGCTTTTACCATGATAGACATGATGTTTCTGAATC
>CAMWJT010000047.1 GCA_947174625.1 uncultured Ruminococcus sp. | reverse complement strand
ATATTAAATAATGAAATTAAGGAGAGAATGATCTATGTTAGATTTCCGGATTGCTACGTTCCTGACGCTCTGTGAAACCAGAAGTTATACGCAGACCGCCAAAATGCTTAATATCACACAGCCCTCAGTAACACAGCATATCAAACATCTGCAAAAGAAGTATCACTGCATTTTATTTCATTATGAATCCAAAACGCTCCGTCTGACACAGGCAGGGGAATATCTTCGGGCGCATGCCGAGGAGATGACCAGAATCAGCGCCAAAATCGTCTCTGATTTACAGCGCATGGGACTGGATGAAAAACTGCTTCGCCTGGGCTGTCCGGGAGAATTGGGCGAAACTGCCATTACCAGAATTGTGGCGAACATGATGCAATCCGGTTCCGGGAAGATTGCTCTTGTCATCCGTGATACACCGGAATTGCTGGCAATGCTCCATAACAGCGATTTAGACCTTGTGCTGACAGATGCCTGTTATCAGGACAGCCGTTTTCAGTCAGAATCCGTGGGAGAAGTGCCGTTTGCCGTCTATGCCGGAGTGGAACTTGCTGAAATCTATCAGAATTGCAAGTTAGAAGAATTATTTATCAATCCGTTATTATTGCAGAATCCGGGATCATCCGCAAGAAGAATCCTGGAAGATTGTCTGACAGGACGGGACGCATTCCCGGAGTCATTCGCAGACAGGATCACTGCCGGAAGTGATAACTGCCTTCGTGAACTGGCATCCTCCGGCATGGGGATCTTGTTTGCGTACAGATCCAGTATGCAGGATGCTGTCGATCAGAAAAGACTTGCGGAGATTGCCGTTTCTGATTTTTCTGAAAAACGTTCCCTGATATTCCAGTACAAGAAAAACAACCAGGAACAGAACAGATTTCCGGAATTTTTCAGAACATTCCGGATGCTGTGGAATGCTCTGCTTCAAAATTAATCAAAATCATAGAAACAAGCGAACCGCTGGAAGCAGTTCGCTTGTTTTGTTTGCAGAATATCTGATTTATAAAATAACTTGTTTCTGATTCTTTCTCTTGTATTTTTATTTTTTTGTTTTGTTGCCTGACAAGTTTCTTCTCAGAAATTATTTTACAATATACTTGTCAATTGCGGAGAACAGATCCTCTGCATCTTCCGTGTGCGCACGGAGTACAATCGGACTGGACAGATCCAGGCTGTAGATACCCATGATGGATTTTGCATCCACGATGTAACGTCCGGATACCAGATCAATGTCAAAGCCGAATGTCATGATGACATTCACGAATGACTGCACGTCAACGAACGTGTTCAGTTTGATTTTTGTTTCTGTCATAAAGCGAGCCTCCTTAAAAACTGCTTGTTCTTTTCCGGAATTTTTCCGGAATGCTTCGGAATTTTCTTTCTCTTTTTTCCTTGTGTACAGCTTTTTCTCACTGCACCTACAGCATAACACAAATTCAGGCGTTTGTCAAGGGCTATTTTTAAAATTCAGCATTTTGTAAAATACAATTCCCGGAACTGCAAAGATTCTATACATGTTGATAGAGATCTGAAATACTTGACAGAGATCCGGAGAATGTGCTATAATGATAAAAATAGTCTGAAAGGGATCTGAAAAATTTGGAAAATTCGAAAAATTTAAAATTTTTTTTACAAAATTTCGGTTGTAAAGTCAATGCTACGGAAACGGAGAGCATTGCCGTTCTGTTGCAACAGGACGGATGGAAGATTACAAATCAGCCGGAACTGGCAGATGCTGTCGTTCTGAATTCCTGTACTGTGACAGCGTCCGGCGATCAGCGGATGTTACAGGCAATCCGGAAACTCCGTGCAAAAGCGCCACAAAATGCCGTGTTCCTGCTGACTGGCTGTTATGTACAGGCATTCCCGGAAGATGCTGCGAATATCCCCGGAATTGATCTGATTCTTGGCACAAAAAACCGGATGCAGATTCCGGTAATGCTCCGGGATTTTCTGGATACAGGAAAATTTATCAATGCTTATGCAAATTTTACACCCAGGGAGTTATTTGAATCCCTGCCACAAGGTTCTGACCCGGCACATACCAGGGCTTTCCTGAAAATCCAGGACGGATGCAACCGGTTCTGTTCTTACTGCATTATTCCTTATGCAAGGGGACGCTGTCGTTCTCTGGGATTGCCGGAGATTGCAGAAAAGGCAGAGCAATTAAAACATTATCCGGAAGTTGTTCTCTGTGGGATTAATCTGGCATGTTATGGCATGGGTACGGAGCTGACGATTACAGATGCCGTAAAATGCCTTGCAGATGCCGGGATTCCCAGAATCCGTCTGGGGTCTCTCGAACCGGACGGACTCACAGATGCTGTACTTGCAGGATTACAGGCAATCCCAGGATTTTTACCGCATTTTCATATCTCTGTACAGAGTGGCTGTGATCGGATTTTAAAAGCCATGCACCGGAATTATACCTGTGCAGAGTATGAAAGATTGATTTTAAAAATCCGGGCATTGTTTCCGGATTGTGCCATAACAACAGATCTGATGACGGGATTTCCCGGTGAGACAGAGCAGGATTTCTGTGAGACACTGGAATTTGTGAAAAAAATCCGGTTCAGTCAGATACATATTTTCCGGTATTCCCCAAGACCGGGGACAGTTGCTTCTGAAATGCCGGGACAGATTCCGGAACAGATCAAAAAAATCCGTGCGGAGCGATTGCATCAGCTTGCCGGACAGCTCCATGAAGCGTATTTAAAATCTTGTGTAAATAAAGTATTTTATATTTTATTTGAACGGCAGAAGCATCCGGATTATCATACCGGACATGCAGAAAATTACATGCTTGTAGAAATTCCGGCAAATCCGGAGGAGAATCTCCGGGGGCAGATTCATCCGGTAAAGATCACTGGCATCCGGGACGGAAAATTAACGGGTATTTTAAATTAATTTTAAATTCTCAGAGAATCTGGATTCTCTGAGAAATTTTTTTTATTTTTTAAATCACGTCTTTTCTTTCTGCTTTTTCCGACATGGCGAATATGCTATAATAAATTATAATTTAAAAATCCAGAAAATTCAGAAAGGAGCTTTTTTTATAATGCAGATTGCTTATGACCTACAGGAATCACAATTGTCTGTGAAGCTTACCGGGGAAATTGACCATCATCATGCCGCCGGAATCCGTGCGGAAATTGATACAGCACTCTATGCGCACATGCCGCATATACTGATTTTGGATTTCCAGAACGTTACATTTATGGACAGTTCCGGGATTGGGCTGATTATGGGACGTTATAAGATTCTACAGCCGTTGGGATGTGAAATCATCCTGAAAAATCCACAACCGCATATTGAAAGAGTCCTGCGCCTTGCCGGTATGGAACGTCTTGCCCGGATTCAGATTCATTCGCCTGAGGAGGTCGCAGAATTATGAAAGTCATCAATGAATTTAAATGCACATTCCCGGCAGTTTCTGCCAATGAAGCACTTGCAAGGTCGGCACTGTCTGCATTTCTGATCCCGGCTGATCCTACTGCACAGGAGTTAGCAGATTTGAGAACCGTCATTTCAGAAGCCGTTACCAATGCCATTGTCCACGGCTACCGGAATGCGACCGGTAATGTATCTGTCTGTCTGAGAATGCTCCCGGACAGAATGCTTTACATAAAAATTGCAGACAAAGGCTGCGGCATCCCGGACATCCCCCAGGCAATGCAGCCGTTATATACTTCTGCGCCGGAGGAGGAACGGGCAGGACTGGGCTTTGCGATTATGCAGGAATTTACGGATGATCTGCGTGTCCGGAGTACACCGGATCATGGTACAACGTTAATTATGCGCCGTCAGCTCCGGCAGATTCATGTGGAAGAATAATGCAGAAGCATCATCCACAGCGTCCTGCGCCTGAAGATCATCTGGGATTAGTTCACCTATGCGCCAATCGTTTCCGGAATCGGGGCATTGCTTATGAGGATTTATATTCTGCCGGGTGTGAGGGACTTGTCAAGGCGGCAAGAGCATTTGATACAGAGCGTGGTGTACAGTTCTCAACGTATGCCGTCCCGGTCATTCTGGGAGAAATCAAGAGACTGTTCCGGGAAAACGGCGTTGTGCATGTCTCAAGGGGGTTGCGTGAACTTGCCATGAAAGTACAACAGATCCGGGAAAAAATTTTGCAGGAGACAGGGATTGAACCGCCGTTGAGTGTCCTGGCACAACAGGCAGAAGCATCTGTGGAAGATGTTTCTATGGCATTATGTGCCGTCAGTCCGGTGATTTCCCTGACAGCGCCGGATGAAAATGAAAGTCAGATGGATATTGCCGTAGAAGCGCCGGACGAAAAAATCAGCGACAGCCTGGCATTACAGCAGGTAATGAACCAATTAGCACCGAAAGACCGGAAATTACTGGAATTACGCTATTATCAGAATCTGACACAGGTAAAGACGGCTGAAAAACTCGGCATGACACAAGTACAGGTGTCACGCCGGGAAAAGAAATTATTATTATATCTCCGACAAGAATTATTAAAATAATTAAAATAAATCTTCCAGAAAAATCCGGAACGCTGTCGGCAATGAATACACTGTATTTAATTCGCGAAGAGTTGCCCAGATAAATTGATTTAAATTTAAATCCGGCTCACATGCCAGGTAAATGCCCTGCATATCCCAGGTGATATGCGTGAAAACATGTTTTTTCGGCAGGATTTTTAAAAATTCTTTGGGCTTGCTCTCCCATGCACAGAATTGTGCAATCTCTTCTTCTGGAGTCAGAAAATTCTACAGATTCGGCAGTTCCCATAATCCGGCTAATAATCCGGATTCCGGACGTTTCCGGATCGCAATCCGGCAGGATTCCGGATTTTGTTCCGGATTGCCGGCAATGAAAATAAACACTGTTTTTTTCTGGATTTTGTGCTTTGATTTTTTCATCCGGACAGGCAACAGGGCAGTACTGGAATTTGCTTTTGCCATGCAGATTTCTTGCAACGGACAGTTTTTACAGTCTGGTTTTCCGTTTGGAATGCAAATCACTGCACCGAGTTCCATTAATGCCTGTGTGAGAGAATTGCTGTTCTCCGGTGTGTAAATCCCGGCAAGCTGTGCAGTCAGTCCGGATTTTAGCTTCTGATCCAGGATATTCCGGAAATCCTCCCGGATTCTCGCCATCACCCGAAGTACGTTTCCATCTACGGCAGGTGTGGGCATCCCGAAACAGATTGAACAGACGGCACCGGCAGTATAGTCCCCGATTCCGGGGAGCGCCCGGATTTTGTCGTAATTTTCCGGAAATTTCCCCTGATGTTCTGTCATGAGAATTTTTGCCGTCTTCTGCATATTCCGGACACGGTTATAATAGCCCAGACCCTCCCAGAGTTTTAATAATTTTTCTTCGGGACATTCTGCAAGCGACCGGACATCCGGCAAAGCATTTAAAAATCTGGTGTAGTAATTTTTCACGGCTTCGACTCTGGTCTGTTGGAGCATGATTTCTGAGATCCATACATGATAGGGATCAGTGTCTTTTCGCCAGGGCAGATCTCGCTTGTGTTCCTGATACCAAGACAATAACGGTGTAACAATTTCCGGGAGAATTTTTGATTTCTGCGCCTGGATGTCCTGCATACGGCTGATAATTTTCTGATAAATGGGTATCATGTGAGATTCCGTGCAGTATTCTGGAATTTTCGCAATGGAAATCCACTGTACATTTTTGTTTTCGTCCGGTTTATCCGCAATTTTCTGATTTTCAGGGGCAATCAATCCGTAAGTGATATTATAATGCGTATGCGCCGGGACAATTTTGCCATGTTTTTCATGTTCCGGAACAGGCAAAGCATCCAGTGATAGAATTTTTCCGGAAATAGGATAGACTTCTTTCACGGATGTTTCTTCTCTGGCTTCCCGGAGTGCTACGCTCAGCAGATCCGGATCACCGTCCGCATGTCCGCCGATCCATCCGACGGACTGATAAATCAGATGATATGCCATTAATGTCTTTTGCAGATCCGGTGAGAGAATCATCCCGGAACAAGTAATATGCCCGGCTTCACAGTCCCGGTCAAGTATCTGGTGCTGATATTGTTTGATCAGAGAAATCAGCCTTTTTTTAGCAACAGATTCCTGCTCTGTATAAGGCTGAAAGTCTGTGATGCTTCCTAGTAAATCCATTCAAAAAATCCTCCATAATCTGACAAGACCGGTTCTGCGTGATCCGGTCTTGTGCTTTTATTATTAATTATTTAATTATCATATTCGCAGACATAGCCGATCTTTCCGGCATAGTCCGGCAGTGTGGAGATTAATTCATCCGGTGCGGCAAATAAATAGATCTGATCCGTTTCCGGATAATATTTTAAAATCCCGCATTCTTGTATTTCAAATTCCGGTTCTATAAAATTATAATCCGGCGCTTGATATTCCCAGAAATTAATTAAATTCCCGGCAGGGACTTCACTCTGATCCGCCAGAATCCAGCGTTCTGGATTGACCTGATAGCCCACGAAGAATAAATTCTCTGTTAAATTTTGTTCCCGGAGCTGATCTAAAATGATCTGACGTTCTTCTGGTGCTGTGATAACGGCAAGATAACCGCCGTTTTCCCGGCATAATGCCTGTGCTTCCGTCCAGGACACATCTGCTGTGATAAATTCATAACGATGCGTTGCAGATAAATGCTTTCCGGTTTCCAGAATTGACAGCATTTCGTCGACAGGATACCAGTCCTGCGGTCGGATGCTCCGCTCTGTATCATAAATAGCATTTAAATTCTGGTCGAATTCCTGTTCTGATACGGACTTGCCAGCCCATTCGTAGGTATTTGCCGGACGGTTCCGGCTGTCCATTTCGATTCTATCATCATTGGCTTTGGTGCTGTCCCACCAGTAAGCACCGGATGCAATTTTTTCAAACATGCCGTTTTTCAATTCATAGACTGTTGCCGGAGAATGGGTCGCTTTGGACGGATGATGATACAACAGACCGGATGTTTCAATATAATCGGCGGCGCTTGTATTGGATAATTCTAATCTGACAAGATGTTTGTCATGCCAGGTTGCGACAGCTTCGCCGATGGCATCCGAACAGCTTAAAAAATACAGTTCCGGGATCTGTTCGGGATCGTCATCCAGTTGGATCAATGCAAAGCGATAAATATTTTTGGCGGTTTCCTGATCCGGATTTTTTTGAATCAGATAATCCATATAGACAGTATAGGCTTCCTGCCAGGTGGAAAATTCTGCGCTGAGATCCGGGAGGATGACGGATTGTTCTGTATTATTATTATTAATGCTCTCAATCTGCGCAGAATTCTGCACCAGATTGCCGGGATTTTCAGCATCCTGAGAATTTTGCTGTTTCTGACAAGCACAAAATCCGGTCTGTGCCAGAAGGATCAGACTTGCCAGAAAAACAGTTTGTTTTTTGTGCATTCGTGCTTACACCTGCCTTAATTTTTTGAAATTTTTTCTAATTGTTCTGCCGTCAGATAATGTTCACATTCGTGACGGTTCGGTCTGCCCATTAATTTGCGCATGGATGCCCGTACGTCACCATGTGCAAACAGAACGTGATACAATTCTTCTGTAATCGGCATGGAAACGCCGAGTTTTTGTGCGAATCCGTAAGCTGCCTCACAGCAGTAATAGCCCTCTACTGTGCCGATTTGTTTCACGGCATCTACGGGAGAGACTCCCTGTCCGATCAGAATGCCTGCCCGTCTGTTCCGGCTGTGCATACTGGTACATGTGACAATCAGATCCCCCAGACCGCTTAATCCGGAGAACGTGTCCATTTCTGCGCCGATCTGTAAGCCGAGTGCTGTAATTTCGTGAATCCCTCGTGTCATGAGTGCGGCTTTGGTATTGTCGCCGAAGCCTAAACCGTCGCTGATGCCGGCGGCAAGTGCAATAATATTTTTCATCGCACCGCCGATCTCACAGCCGATCACATCCGCATTGACATAGAGCCGGAGCGTCCCAGAAGTGAAAATATCCTGGATGTATTCGGCATCACTGACGTTCTTGCTTGCAACAGTGACTGTTGTGGGAATCCCCCTGGAGAGTTCTTCTGCATGGGATGGACCTGTCAGGACGACAATCGGATTGGACGGACATTCTTCATGAATCACTTCACTCATGCGCTTGTAAGTCCCGGATTCCAGACCTTTGGACGTATTCACAAGAATTGTATTCGAATTCAGGAAGGGAGCTGCTTCTTGCATGACGTTCCGTACAAACGGTGTCGGAATGCCAATTAATACAGCATCTTTTCCGGACACGCAGGAAATTTGTTCTGTCAGGATAATATCAGACGGGATTCTGACATCGGGGAGCTTTCCGACAAGTTCACCGGTTTTCCGGATTTCCTGGATTTCCTGTGGAAATTTTGACCAGACTGTCACATCATGTCCCATGTTACGGCACCTCACAGCAAGTGCAAGTCCGAATCCGCCAGAGACTAAAATTGCAATATCTGCCATAAATA
>CAMWJT010000046.1 GCA_947174625.1 uncultured Ruminococcus sp. | reverse complement strand
CTAGTGTTCATACGGTTTGCGTTTCGACAATCTGAATTCCGTATGAGTAACACTCGTTTTGTTGTCTCCTTTCTTTTGTTCTACACAAAAATTGTTCTGATTTTTTCTTATTTCCCGACAGGGCTGTTTGCAGTCCTGTTATTTTTTTTATTAGATTTTGTGTGCTGTGATGATCGTGAAACTCCTCGCATGAATCGTCAGCCGGATAGTTGCTGTCTCGCAATAGAAATTTTTGCCGTTTTTGTAAATCCAACAATCCGGATGTTGGATTATTTTTTTGCAGTAATCCACCACATCCGGAACGGCAATCTGATCCAGATTTAAATTTTTCCGGATTCTGTCAGCTCCTGATAGCGTTGTGTGAATCCTGTCAAGACTGGATCGTAAGATTTCTTTTTCAGATTGTTGATCTGTCATTTCTTTGATATGCCTTTCTTATAGACAAGCCTTCCACGGATCGCATACTGTGAAAGGCTTTTGCTGATTAGAATTGAATTTAATTTAATGAAATTGAATTATTTTGTAGCTGCACCCAGGAATGCCGCACCGATCAGTCCGGCATCATTGCCGAGTTGTGCAATGACAATTTTAGTATTTTTCTCAGAAGTTTTTGTGTAAATTTCTTTTTCTACCAGTGCTTTCATCGGGAGTAACAACGGATCACCTTCATTGCATACACCACCGCCGACACACAGCACATCCGGCTGGAAAACATTGATTGTATTCGTAATCCCGGCAGCCAGATATTTGATATAATCATCCACGACTTCTTTTGCCGCCGCATCACCCTGACGCATGGCATCAAATGCCGTCCTTGCAGAGACTTTGTTATTTCTCTCTGCTGTGATCTGGTGCATTTTAGAATCCGGCACGAGTTCCATTTTTTCTTTGGTCATGCGGATCAGTCCCGTTGCAGAAGAATATGCCTCAAAACAGCCTTTTCTGCCACAGGAACACTGTGCGCCGTCTACCTGGATGACAGTATGTCCGATCTCACCGCCGGCAAAATTCGAGCCTGCATAGATCTTGCCATTGATGATAATGCCGCCGCCGACACCAGTCCCAAGCGTAATGCAGACTGCATTTTTTGCACCCTTTGCCGCACCTGCGACATATTCGCCGTAAGCCGCCGCATCTGCATCATTTGCCGCATAAATCGGCTTGTCAATATGCTTTTTGATATAATCCACCATAGGTGTATTCTTGAATCCTAGATTATTGGAATACACGAAAACCCCGGTTTCACTGTTGACCGTGCCGGGTGTGCCGATCCCGATCCATTCAATCTGTTCCATCGTGAGACCTGCATCTTCTACGGCTTTGATTGCCATAGCCGCCATGTCATCAGCGATTGCCTCTGCCGGACGTGGTCTGTTGGTTTTTGTGCTTGCTTTTGTGAGAATCTGATAATTCTCATCCACGACAGCGGCAACGATATTCGTTCCGCCCAGGTCGATTCCAACGTAGTATTTCATAAGAAAAATACCTCCTTGAATAAAATTAAAATATAAATATTAAAATAATATTAATATTGCGTATCGGACTAATTTTCCGGATCTCTGGCAGGTAATGAGAATTCTTTCAGGAACGTTGCAAAGTCCGCATGATAGACATTCAGATCAATGCAGACTTCTGTATGATCCGCCTGGATGCCGTCATAACCGTCAAGCTGTCCCTGGTCAGAATACTGCCAGAACGTCCATTGATTGAGGGGTTCTGTGTAAGTATCACGCATCCAGAGCGGATAATCGCTGTAACCGCCGCCCAAGATGTAATAATAATACGTCTTTTCCGTCAGATAGAGAATTGGCTTGACGTGGTAATAGTCTTCCAGTCCGGCAAGCAGAGAACCAAGAATTTCCCTGGTTTCCGTTTTGGGTAACGGATTTTCTGCATAATCGCCGTAAAATTCAAAATCCACTACAGGAGGAAGATTGCCGTCCAGTTCGCCGACAGTCCGGATGAAATTCTGTGCCTGGGTTTCGCCGGGACTTTCAAAACTGAAAAAATGATAAGCGCCGGCATAGATTCCGGTATTCCGGACGTTGTTCCAGTTCTGGAGAAAACAGGGATCCTGGTGGGAACTGCCCTCCGTGGCTTTGATAAAAGCGAACTGTACGTTCTGGGATTCCAGGGTGTTCCAGTCAATGACACCTTGGTAGCGTGACACATCCACACCCATGACGGGATATTGCTCCGGATCGGGGCAGGCATTCGGCTCACCGGAATAGATTTTCAGCATCCGGAGTCCGAAACAGCCGACTGTCATAAAAATTCCGGCGATCAGCAGAACCGGGATAATTCTGCCCCAGGCGATCTTTCTGCCTTTAAAAAACTGGCTCACCGTATAGAAACACCCACAAAATAATGATAATTACTAAATGCTATCATAAATACCTCAATACCTTAGAATTTTTAATTTTTTATATGTTATATATTATTTATTTATCAGCAAATTAGTTCTGAAAAATCCGCTTTGCAATGTCCACCGTTTCTTTAGCATCTTTTGCATAGAAATCCGCTCCGATCTTTTCCGCATAATCTGCCGTCAGGACAGCTCCGCCGACAACGGTCTTGCACCAGGGACAGCGTTCATGCAGTAACCGGATTGTTGCTTCCATAGCCGGGAGTGTCGTCGTCATGAGTGCGGACAAACCGACTAACGGCGCATGACTTTTCTCCGTTGCTTCTGCGACGGCTTCATAGGGGACGTCTTTGCCCAGGTCAATCACCTGATAACCGTAATTCTCCAACAGGATTTTGACGATATTTTTGCCAATATCATGAATATCCCCCTTGACCGTAGCTAATACAATCGTCCCACGGTTTACAGTTTCCGTACTGGATTCACAGAGGTGATGCTTGATAACTTCAAATGCGGACTGTGCCGCTGATGCCGAAGAAATCAACTGCGGCAGAAAAATCTTTCCGGCTTCAAAATCCGCACCGGCTTTGTCCAGTGCAGGGATCAGCATATGATTGACAATCTGCATTGGCTCAGAGGATGTTAATAACTCTTTGGTAAGCGTTCCGGCTTCGGATTTCAACCCGGACAAGATGGCAGATTCCAACGTCATGCCACCGGGATTATTAATTATATTATTATTATTATTATTATTTATATTTTCAGGCGATTCCGTCCCGTAGTGTGCAATGTAATCTACAGCGTTTTTGTCAATATTCGCCAGTAATTTATATGTCCGGACACAGGACATCATGCTTGCCGTATTGGGATTGATAATCGGCAGATCCAGTCCGGCATACAGCGTCATAGTCAGGAAATTCCGAGTGACTAATTCCCGGTTGGGCAATCCGAACGAGATATTAGACACACCCAGAACGGTATGTAATTTTAATTCCGTCTTGACTCTGCGGACGGCATCCAATGTTTGCATGACACCTTCCTGTTCCGCAGAAGCCGTCAGCGTCAGGCAGTCAATGTAGACATCTTCCCGGCGGATTCCCAAAGCTAATGCACGGTTCAGGATTTTTTCAGCGATTGCAAATCTGCCATCTGTTGTCTTGGGGATGCCATTTTCATCCAGTGTCAATCCGACAACAGCCGCACCGTATTTCTTGACTAACGGCAGGATCGTATTGAGAGATGCTTCCTCACCGTTGACAGAATTCACAATCGGTTTGCCGTTATAACAGCGTAATCCAGCTTCCAGTACTTCCGGATTGGTAGAATCCAACTGCAAGGGTGTATCTGTAATGCCCTGAATGGCTTTTACAGCGTCCTGCATCATAGAAATTTCATCAATATCCGGCAGACCGACATTAACGTCCAGAAGATCTGCACCGGCATTGATCTGTGCAATTGCCTGATTGAGAATATAATCTAGATCATGCTCTATGAGTGCTTGCTTGAATCGCTTTTTGCCGGTGGGATTGATTCGTTCGCCGATCACTCTGGGCTGATTGATGATGACAGTCTGATTGGCAGAACAGACAGCCGATGGGATGGAATTCTTTTTTTGTATGGGTGTTTTCGTTTTCAGCATCTGGGCAACAGTCCGGATATGTTCGGGTGTTGTACCACAGCAGCCGCCGAGAATCACAGCGCCCAGATCAATGAATTTTTCACAGCATCCGGCGAATTCGTCCGGGTCAAAATGGTATTGACTTGTCACAGGGTCGGGCAGTCCGGCATTTGGCTTGACGATTACCGGGAGCGTCGTCCAGTTGCAGAGTTCCTCCACAATCGGGAGCAGTTCCACAGGACCAAGCGAACAGTTGACACCGATTGCATCTACACCGAGTCCCTCTAATGTGAGTGCCATTGCCGGGATCTCGCAGCCTGTGAATGTCCGGTGATTCTCCTCAAAGCTCATGGTGACGAGAATCGGTTTGTCACTGTGTTCTTTCGCCGCAAGGACAGCCGCACGGACTTCCAGAAGATCCGTCATGGTCTCGAATACAATCAGATCGGCATCCGCTCCGGCTTCGATCTGTTCCCGGAAAATGTCATAAGCTTCTTCAAATTTCAAAGTCCCGGTCGGTTCTAATAATTGCCCGATGGGTCCAATATCCAAAGCGACATATTCTGCGCCGGATTGTCTGGCATTGGCAATTGCCGTACTGATAATGTTCCGGACAGATTTATGTGTTTTCGCCATTTTCAGACGATTTGCGCCGAATGTATTGGTATAGACAATATTTGCTCCGACATTCACATAAGATCTGTGAATGTTGGTAATCAGCTTCGGATCTGTGAAATTCAGCAATTCCGGGATTCCGCCGGGCGGTAAACCGGCATTTTGAAGCATTGTACCCATACCGCCGTCAAGAACCAGAAATTTATGTTTTTCAAGAATTTTCTGAAAATCAGATTTTTTTTCAGGATTTTTCAATTACAGTGTACTCCTTTCCTGCGATAAGGACATTTCTGAGACAGATTGCATCCGACACAGCCTTTGCGTTGTTTTTCAATGGGTTGTTCTGACAGTCCGATCAAAGCTGTGACGGACTTCCGGGGTGTCATCAGATTGCTTTCTGTCAGACAAATCCCGGTTGCTTTCTGTGCTTGCAGGAGCGATAATAGATCACTCTGTACAGATAACGGAAAATCTCCGTAACCGGGACTGAACCGGAATGTAGCATAAGAATCCGGAAAATTTTTGAGTATTTCTGCTTCTGCCAGATCGCAGAATTGTTCCGTCAGAGCGCTTGCCATTGCATCCGTCATCATCCCGGCAAGGACATCACTGGTCTGTGCGAGCCGGATGCAAGTATCTGCGTTCTGGGATAACGTCGCACAGAACAGGATCATGCGATCACAATTTTTCAAGTGATTCCGGATGTCCTGTCCGATCAGGAGAAATTCCAGATCTAATTTTTGAAATAATTTCCAGGTATATTTCGGACGGATTGCCTGTAATAATTTTTGTTCACAGAGATCTGCAAGATCCAGAAATTTCTGATCCGGATGTTCCGGCAGTCCCATATACCGGAATGCTTGCTGTTGGTCTATTTTAGTTAAATTTAATTCTCGCATCTGCCTAAAATCCCGGAAACTGCTTGTGTGATCCGTTCTGCGACATAGGGATTGTTCATCGTATATAAGTGAATCCCGTCCACACCGTTTGCCGCCAGATCTACAATCTGATCCACAGCGTAGGCAATCCCGGCATCACGGATCGCTTCGGGACTGTGTCCGAACCGTTGCATCATGACAGTGAATTTTCTCGGCAGACTGGTACCGCATAAGCTTACCATGCGCTGAATCTGGGACGCATTGACAACTGGCATAATCCCGGCTTCAATCGGGACATGAATCCCGATAATCTCACATTTTTCACGGAATTCATAGAAATATTGATTATCAAAAAATAATTGTGAGATCAGATGCTTTGCGCCTTTGTCGACTTTTTCTTTGAGATGCTGTAAATCCGATACGGCTGAAATGGCTTCCGGGTGGACTTCCGGATAACATGCACCGTAAATTTCAAAATCGCCTTGTGATTTGATAAAATCAATCAAGTCACTGGCATGTTTAAAATCCGTCTTTTCGGGACGTTCCGGACTTTTATCGCCACGCAGTGCCAGAATGTCCGTAATGCCATTTGCCTTGAAATCCTGCAATACTTGTGCGATTTCTTCTTTGGAATAAGAAATACACGGCAGGTGTGCAATAGATTTGACATGATATGTATTCTGGATTTTTGCTGACAGTTCACAAGTCAATTTTCCGCCATTCAAGCCGCCGCCTGCGCCGTATGTGACACTGATAAAATCCGGGCGGAGTGCGGCTAATTTTTCAAAACAGCCGGAAACTTTCTCAACGGGTGTTGTTGGCTTGGGAGGGAATACCTCAAAAGAATAAATCATTTTTTTCGTGTTTTTCATGAATTTCACGCCTTATATATTAATTAATTTTCCAGTTAATCGGCTTTAAGTTATGTGCCTGTAAGAACTGGTTTGCCTGAGAGAAGTGCCGGCATCCGAAAAATCCGTTGTTTGCGGAGAGCGGTGACGGATGAGCGGCTTCTAAGATCAAGTGATTTGGATTGGTAATCAATGCTTTTTTCTTCCGGGCAGGCGCTCCCCATAACAAAAATACAATCGGATCGACACGGATATTTAACAATCTGATGATTTCGTCCGTGAATTGTTCCCAGCCTTGCTTCTGGTGACTGTTTGGCTTTCCTGCACGGACAGTCAGTACAGTATTTAATAATAATACTCCCTGCTTTGCCCAGTCCGTTAATTCGCCGTGCATTTTGGTATTGTCAATCCCGGTATCGCTGAGGATTTCTTTGTAGATATTTCTCAAGGACGGTGGAACTCTCACGCCTTTCTTGACAGAAAAGCTCAGTCCGTGTGCCTGTCCCTCGCCATGATAGGGATCTTGCCCCAGGATCACAACTTTCACGTTACTGTAAGTCGCATATTTCAGCGCATTGAAAATATCATACATGTCCGGATAGATTGTTTGTGTGGCATATTCCTGCTTGAGAAATTCCCGTAATTTGAGATAATAGGCTTTCTGCATTTCGTCTGCAAGCAGGACATCCCATTCGTTATTGAAAAAGTTGCTCATAGAATATTACCCCGATTCTAAAAAATTTAAAATAAATTCAGAATTAAAAAAAATAATTCTATTTCCTATTTTAGCATATTTTTTCTGACATTGCAAGTGTTTTCTGATTTTTTTAAAAAAATTACATAAAATTATAAAATATTCCAGAGTTCCGGGAGTTCTTCTTCATAGAGATTCTGGACAAGCATGCGTAATCTTGCGATTTCGGCGGATGTGTTCTTCTGATTGGCAAGAATCATAGGTCTGAGACCGGCAACGATTTCCCGCATTTCATCCAGTTCCGTGCCGTTGACAAATAAACCTGTGATATTATGATATTTTTCTAGTTCTGATTCCAGTTTGTCATATACAATAAGCGCATCCTGGATAGATCCGGTCTGGAATGTCGTCTCAAGCTGGTCTATGATTGTCAGGCAGGTTTCACTCTTGGATTTTAATATCATCAAAGAAGAAACACACAGGAGAATCAAGCTAATCAGAATGCCGACACTGGCTTTGCAGTGGTTCATCAAATCATCCTTTCTAATTTTTCTAATTTTTCTGATCTTTTTTAATAATCTGATAACGGCATGCCTGGTCGGCGGTCATCATGAAAATTTCCGGGATGGACGTGCCGGAATTTCTTAAAATCAGATCTAACCATTGCCGGTTCTGTCCGATACTGGTCAAGGCATGTTCCCGGAGCTGTCCGTCTGCAATAATGATCTGGGGGGGATTGCAGTCTTTTTTGGCAGTATGCACATCTTCTTTTGTAGCAGGCTGATCCGCTGATTTCTGGTAGACTGAAACACTGCCGTTTGTTTCTACAATTGCAAATTGCACTTCTTCGATTGAGAAAATACCGCCAAGGCGCAATGCTGTCATGACATCATCCACGGAGAAGCGGAGCGTCCGGAGCATAGCTTGATCGAGAATGCCATCCCGGATGATAATTTTGGGACTGCCGGAAATCAGTCTGCGGAACTTGACAGATTTCAGGGAAATCCAGGAGACAATTACTTCAAAGCAGACGAGTGCCAGGATCGGCATAATCCCATGCAGGAGGGGGATTTCAATATCTTCCAGGGCGAGTGTCGCAATATTAGAGATTAAAATTGTCGTGACCAGCTCCGCCGGCTGTAATTCTCCTAACTGACGTTTTCCCATTAACCTGACGGAAAACATGACAACGAGATATAAAATAAAAGCCCGGATTAAAACAATCGTCATAACAGCACATCCTAATAATTGATTGGTAATTTTAATTTTAATATAACCAGATCTGCAAAAAAAATACTGATTTTCCACAATTCCACAGTCAAAAAAGTGGAATGCTGAAAATCAGGATTTGTTATTATTCTATTAATTGAATCAAATTCAGTAGAGCTTCGGCTTTTTCATTCGGCAGACGGCGATAATTTTCTATTAATTTCTTTTCGTTTTCAGTCAACTCCACAGGTGAGCCGTTTTCGTTAAAAAATTCTGCCAGTGTAATCCCAAGAGGCTCTAGCAGACGAAGCAATGTATAAATCGTAGGCTGACGGTTTCCGAGTTCTATGCCACTGATATGATTCTGTGAAATACCAGTTGTCATAGAAAGACGGTAGATCGTCATATTTTTTGATTTTCTGATAGAACGCAGTTTTTCTCCGATATCCATATTTTTAATTTTTAACCTCCATGTATTATTT
>CAMWJT010000045.1 GCA_947174625.1 uncultured Ruminococcus sp. | reverse complement strand
GTAATTTTTAATATAAAATATTACTCCTAAAATTTATTGAGATAAAAAAATATTTGAAATTATAAAAAAAGGGTTGACAACAACAGAAAATTATGGTATAATAACAACAAGTTCAGGAAAGGAGGTAAAATTTATGACTGGGACAGAGATGAAAGCATTGATTCATAATGCAGGCGTGAAGTGTTGGCAGGTTGCTGAGGCTCTAGGTATGCATGATTCTAACTTCTCCCGTAGGCTGAGAAAGCCATTCAGCAAAGAAGAAACGGCAAAAATCAATGCAATTATAGAAGACCTTGTCGAAATGCAGGAAATCTGTACAAAGGTTGAGTCTTACTGCACAGTTGACGAGGACGACAATGTTTCAAAAAAAAGAAATGCCCACCGGCTGGAACCCAGTGAGCATTGAGAAAATGAACAAAACCTAACCGCATAAGGATTTGTGTTCAGCTCCTATTATACCATATTCGAGAGCAGAATGCAAGCCCTTGAAAGGAGTTTTATGCAAATTACACAAGAAATCAATAAGCCAATCATGCTTTCTGTCAAAGAAACTGCGGAAACATTCGGCATTGCACAGCATTACGCAAGACAGCTTGCACTTTCTGGAGCTGTCAAGGCGGTTCGTGTGGGACGTGGCAAGATTCTGATTAACTACCAGAGTGTCTGCGAATACTTCAACAGCTCCGTCCTGAACACATCCAATGCAACAGCTCCGACAAGAATCCAGCCTGTTCCGGTGAAGCTCTGAAAGGCGGTGCTGTATGGGAGTACTTAATATCACAGACTTTATTCCGGACGGTTTAGACAATGCCGTATCACAGAAACAGCTTTGCGATATGACACACATGAACGACCGTGAAGTCCGTCAGGCAATTGAAACAGCAAGACGGCAGGGCGCACCGATTTGTAGCAGCTGCCATCCTGACAGCTCCGGTTATTATATGCCGAAAACAAAACACGAGGCTACTATTTATCTTACCATGCAACAGCATAGAATTAATAGTGCCATCCAGGCTATGAAGCCGGTACAGGATGCTTTTCCCTATTTATCAGATTAAGTGAAGCTGACTGTTGGAAAATTGGGGGATTTCCTTAAATTCTGAAAAAAGTGTATGATTTGATACAACAAAATGCCTTTTTGGAGCTTTTCATGAAAGGATTTTTGTGGAATCTTACAAATAGAGTATTGAAAAAAATAACAGCAAGCTACCACCGACCAAAGTTTTAGCTTACTGTTACCCGCAAAGTCCCGAAAGGACTTGTTAAATTCATTATAACATATCCTTTCGGGAAAGTCAAGACGAAAGGAAAGAAATTTTATGAACAAAATTATTGAAACGCTCTACAGAGAGTGGAGAGAAACACAAAATGGCACACCAGAATATGATCTTGTTTCTGATGTTTTCTGTGAGTCTAATGAAAACATCACACTAGACCAAGCAAATGCCAATCACGAGATTATTACTGAATGCATATTCGCAGAATCCAAACAAGCTTTCAATGCAGGCTTCCAGACGGCAGTACAGCTCCTGATGGGAGGCATGCAGCCGTGACAGGAACTACATTGTATGTCAGATTTGAAACAGCAACTGAGGGAGCTGTTTTATGCAACTGAATGAGATATTACAGCATTTTGAAAATGTGAAAGAAATCGGCAGAGGGCAATTCGCAGTAAATTGCCCTATCTGCGGTGACAGGAAACGGCACTTATACTTGGCAGAGCGTGACGGCAAGATTTTGCTGGACTGCAAACATGGCTGTGCGTTTCGTGATATTGTAGAGGGAGCTGGACTGAAAACAGCAGACTTCTTTCCAGAAAAGCCAAAGCGTCCAGCTTGGGTTTTTCTAAGAGAGCATATCTATTCGGATGAATCCGGACAGATCCTTGCAAAAAAAGTGATTTATGATAAAGGAGACGGCGGAAAAACTGCTGTCTGGTACAGATTTGAACGAAAACGGTGGATAAAAGGTCTGAATGGGCTGAAAGTACTGCCGTATCATGTGCAGAATCTGAAGAACTGCCAGAGCGTGATACTGGCAGAGGGCGAAAAAGACGTTGAAACCATTGAGAAAATGGGATTTTGTGCGAGCTGTTCCCCGAACGGTGCAGGCGGCAAATCCAGTTGGGTAAAGGCACATAACAGATATTTCAAGGGAAAACAAGTGATCATCCTGATGGATAATGATAGAGCAGGCAAAGAGCATGGTATGATTACCGCCAGAAGCCTGTATGGGACGGCTGATGCTGTCAGAGTGATTCCCTCTGAAATGCTATACCCGGAGCTGAAACCCAAAGGCGATATTTCAGATATTGTACTGGCAATTGGACAGGAAGAAGCAAAGCGTTTGCTGATGGAAACGGTCAGGACTTCTCCGGAGTGGATGCCGACGGCATCGGAACAGCCAGAATCAGAAATCAGACAATCTGAATTAGAAAAAATAGAGAAAGTTCATGCCGAACCAGAATTATTACAAATGCTCCAAGAGCTGATGCCAGAGCAGTATTCATGGGATGATAAGGGCATGGGCAGATTATTTGCAAAATTATTCCGGAAAGAATGCCGGTTTAATACCACTGCAAAAGAATGGTTTCATTATAACGGAAAACTATGGGAGCTGGATGCAAGCAGTATGACCGCCTTGCAGAAAGCAAAACAATTGTCAGATGCGTTATTAATTTACGCTGCGAATTTACAGGATGAGCGTATCAAATCGGATTTTGTCAAGTTCGTTTCCAAGTACGGACAGTTGAAATATCGGTCTACTATGATCAATGATGCAAGAAGTGAATATCCATTCAGCCGTGAAGATCTGGACAAGAATCCGGATTTATTCAACTGCCAGAATGGCACTTACAACTTGAAAACAGGTGAATTTTATCCGCACAGATCAGAGGACATGCTTTCTAAAATTTCCAATGTGATCTATGATGCGGATGCATCACCGGAGCTGTTCGAGGATTTTGTGTGTGATATTATGATGCAGAATCCGGAAAAAATTGATTATTTACAGCGTATTCTGGGCTATGCTCTGACAGCAGATACCGGCTTGGAATGCTGTTGGTTTCTTTATGGTGCATCCACCAGAAACGGCAAGGGAACGCTCATGGAGAGTATTGCTTATATGATGGGCGGAACAGGCGGTTATGCCATGACAATGAATCCGGAAACGCTTGCCAGAAAGCAGAATAAAGATTCCCGACAAGCATCCGGTGACATTGCCCGACTAAATGGATGCCGTTTTTTAAATTGTTCCGAACCACCGAAAAATATGCTGTTGGACGAAGCCTTATTAAAAACTCTACTGGGTCGTGATACGATTACAGCACGTTATCTGCATGAACGAGAATTTGAATTTATTCCACAATTCAAACTGTTTATTAACACAAATCATCTGCCACAGGTCAGCGATCTGAGCTTGTTCAGCTCCGACAGAGTCAACGTGATAGAGTTCTTAAAGCATTATAGCCCGTCTGAGCGTGACAATACCCTGAAAAACCGTCTGAAAGAGCCGGAATGTGTTTCGGGCATGTTCAACTGGTGTCTGGCAGGCTTGCAGAAATTCCGGCAGTCCGGAGCTGTTCCGCCTGCGTCTGTACAGCAGGCGACATCTGCTTACAGAAACAAGTCTGATAAAATAGGCAGATTCCTTGCAGAATGTTTACAGAGTGATACAGAACAGCGTATGACAGCAAAAGATGCCTATGAAGAATTTAAAGACTGGTGTTCGCAGTCTGGTTACGGTACGGAAAGCAAAGGCAATTTCCTGACAGAAATGCGAACAAGAGGTTTACTCCATGACAGAGAAAAAGACCAAATGGGGATTTGGCGTAATAATATCATAATCATTCCGGCATAGCAATCCGGTTTTTATTTCATGTGAAATTTGTGAAAATTTATGTGAGCATCTCTCTATATGCATTTATAAGAGGCTTACATATTTTTTCACAAAAATCACAAATCACGATAACTCAATATTTTTATAAAATGGGGTGAAAATTTTGCCAACGAAAGAGAGCTTTTTAAAACAAGCTGTCATTCTATGTGATACCAGAGAACAAAAAAACCAGCATATCTTGTCAGCGTTTGACACGATAGGCGTAAAATATGAACGCAAAAAATTAGACTTCGGAGATTATAGTTTCCGGGTTGGTGAGAAATCATTTGAGCTAGTGTGTGCGGTGGAACGCAAAGCCAGTATAGACGAACTCTGGCGTAATGTGACACACGACAGGAAGCGTTTTGAGAAAGAAATAGATGCTATGTCCGCTGTGTCTCATACAGCTACCATGATCATTGAGAACTGCCCGGACAGTTCTTTTCTGAAAAATTACAGGATAGATGATAGAACAATGCTGATGCAGGGACGGAAAGTCTCAGAAATCGGCAAGCAAATCTATGCGACTCTGCAAGCATGGAGCTGTCCGAATCGGTACGGACTGAATGTGCATTATCTATCCAGCAATCAGGGTACAGCTCCGTTTTTGCTGAATCATTTCTACTATTATTATCATAATTATGAGAGCCTTACAAAGCCACTGAAAGCGGCAGGATAGACCTGTTGACAAATGTTGACTTTCCTAAAATTCAGGCTTTGCAACTTGTCAAAACTTGACATTTAAAAATTTCTCTGTCGGAGCTGTACAGGGTATTCAGAAACAAATCAAGAGCAAACCAAGCAAACAAACTATAACTTGTTACAGTTTCATGTCAAAGCGGCGAGAATGACAAAAGAGTGTTCCGCAAATTGCGGATCACAAACCTGAGAAAACTTGAGGTTAAGCATTTTTACAGCCTTGCAGGTAATGAATCCAAAGCAATTCGTGAAATTCACGATTTGCTGAAAAACATCAACACGCTTTACCTCTGGACAGAAAAAGGTGAAAACCTTAAAAATTTTGTGTCAGACAATTTGTCCGATGCAAATTTAAACAATATAGGACAGCTCCAACATCAATATTATGGAGCTGTTCTGTAGTGTTTGACTGATTCTCTTTTTATAGGCTTGAGAGCTGTTGAACTGTCGAGGAAGTGTCGAAGCTCGAATGAACAAAGAGCGAACAAAGAGAAATTGCGCTTACCTCATTGCCGGAAATATGAAAGCCGAAAATTCGGCTCTCTTGATTTCAAAAGAAATCGCTGAAATCAAAATTGATTGCTCCGGATTCAGGCAACGTGTCCAAATCTGGATGCGTTAAAAATTCAGGACTCCGCAAATTGCGGATTCGCTCCAAATCGCAACAGTGACCACTACACAGAGGGCAAGCACTTCTACTGCCTTACAGGTGATGAGCTTAGAGAGTTTAAAGACCAAGTAACAAATTGTTACTTGGTTGATAAACGTTCTTCAAAGCTTTACCTCTGGACAGAGAAAGGCGCACTGCTCCAATTATTCGACTTCATTCTCTTTCAGAAGTTTTGCTATTAATGTAAGGACTTTCACTCTTTGGGAGAACGTCAACTTGTCAAATGTTTCTACAATATAATCCCCTTTCGGACTGCTTGTATTAATATTTGCATTATTGTTACCGTTTATATTCCCTGTGTTGAGACTGTTACAATGATTATGGAAATCTATTTTACTAGAATCAGTCTGAAAAAGCTGTATGCCGTCATGACAATTACATGTTATAGTATGATTAACTACATTCTCAATATAATAAATATTCAAAATTTCTCCTTTCCGGCTTGATATGTGCCTTTTATGTAATTTGCCATAGCTTATATTGCTATGGTAATTCTTGCGCCGTAATTCTGGAATGCATCACATCCGCCAACAATGCGGAGCTGTTCGGCATGAACTGCTAAGCCCTTATCCAGCACAGCAGATACAACAGACGCAACCGATGCTGGAAGATAACCAAGCTTTGCTTTGAATCTGCCTGACACTGTGGCAACCACAGCCACAGCATTCTTGTCGTATGGATTCTGTGGCTCTCTGTACAGCTCCACACGAATCAAATTAACCGGATATGTTGCAAGCAGTGCAAGAATGTTCTGTCTGCCTTCAAACGTCACACCGGCAACTTTCGTTTGCAGTTTACGGCTCTTGACAATTCTCCATGCAGTAGAGAGTGCAGAGCTTCTGGAAAAGCCCTTGCTGAACAGTCTGTTTGCCATCTGCATCAGTTTCTTCTTAAAATTTCCTGTCATGGTTGTATACCTCCTTTTTAGGTTTGGGAGTTCTTGTGTCCTCCACTGTTATTATTATAGCATATCGTACCCGATATTTCAAGTGGTAAAATAGACAAATTTGCGTCAGATATATTGTGTAATATGTATATTGTACCCGATATAATTTTATGGTATAATAGAAGATAGAAAGAGGGTGATAAAATGCCAGCAAGTAAAGCACAACAAAAAGCAGTTGCAAAATATATGAAAGAAAATTATGATGAATTAAAAATCAGAGTTCCAAAAGGCGATAAGGAGAAAATCAAAGCACACGCCAAAAATAAAGGTGAAAGTGTGAACGGTTTTATTCAGAGGGCAATTAAGCAGACAATGGAAGATGATAGCTATGAAACAAAGTAAATAAAAAAGGAGCTGTGCAACAGCTCCCTTTTATTTTCAGGACACTATGAGGGCACTACAAGGGCACTAATATCCTAGAAAATAATAAAAATACATAAAAGTTATAAGAAGATAAATACTCAAAAAGTACATAATATAGTATATAACAAAAAATCATGATAAGCAGTAAAAAAATGCTTTTTAGGCTCATAACCCGAAGGTCGTTGGTTCAAATCCAGCTCCCGCAACCATAAATTTAGTCCGTGTTTAGCTAAAAACATGGACTATTTTATTTTTGTGCAGCTGTTTTAGGGATAAAAATTCAGAATATTTCCGTTATATTTCCGTTATTGACATGGAAAGGCATAAAAAACTATAAGAATCTATGAACCAGTTTTACTTTACATGAAAGCAAACTAAAAAAATAAAGCTCCCTTTCTAAATGAGAGGGAGCTGATTTGCTATTATTTATTCTGCTTTATGCTTTTTATCTGATTTGGAGTTGGGATTGAGTTTATCATCGATAATGTCAGAGGCTATTTCATCGGCAGACTGTATTGCATGAACATAAATTTTGCTTGTCGTGGCAATGGAAGAGTGTCCAAGACGACGTGAAACAGTTGGAATAGAAACACCTTCAGCAATAAGAAGTGTAGCGTGAGTATGTCTGAGGCTGTGAGGTGAGAAGTGAGGAAGATGATTACGTTTTACAAATTTGCTTGTCCAGTCGGTCAGGCTGTCGGGATTCATAGGCGTAGAATCATCTTTGATGAAAAGTCGGTCGTTGCGGACAGATTTTTTACTGCCATCTGCAAGAGTGATTTCTATAAAGTAATTCCAGTGGTCATCAAGGTCTTTACGCAACTTTTGCCAATATTGTTGATAGTCACGGAGCAGGTCGAACATCATTGACGAAAGTTTTACAGTACGATATGAAGTTTCGTTTTTCGGTGATTTTGTGATAATGCCCATATGCTGAACATACTGACTTGTCCTCTTGATATGTATTACATGGTTTTCAAAGTCGATGTCACCCCATTCAAGTCCCATAAGTTCACCACGACGTATGCCACTGAATATTAACAGGTACATAGCCGTTTTCCACTTAATAGGCTCTTCGTCAAGAAGTGCAAGAACATATCTGACCTGTTCATCATCAAGGAAATCGGCTTCTGAATGTTCAAGTTTCGGAGCTTTCATATAGTTTTTATCGGCAACATTGAATGGCACAAGTCTGTCTCTCGTAGCTTGTGCAAGTATGGAACTGATAAGTCTGTGGTGATGTAATATTGTTTTTGATGAAAGTCCGCCTGTTTCATTTTGTACCTGAAATACTTTTGTAAGTGGCATATTAAGTCCCTGAACAATTTTCCTGGCGGATTCAATGCTGATATGCCCGTTCTCTTTACAGGCTGTGTTGATAGTCGTTGATGATACTCCTGCAAGTTCAGCTAGCTTTTTCTGAGTTAGTTTTTTTCGCTTCATGATGCTTCTGAGGTCATTGGCTACGGCATAAGAACCAACCTGCTTTATGCCATTCTCACGGAGATTATTGTAAAATTCCTGTAAATGATGTGACTGGAGTTTTATAAGTTTGATTTCACCAATAGCCATATTTATATTTTTTAGAAGTGCCTTATAGCGTTCGTATGTTTCGGGGGCAAGTATCGGCGGTTTGTTGTTTTCAAGCCATTTTTCAGCATATTCAGCAAATCGTGTATTGCTGTCAAAACAAGTTCCCTTTTTCACTGATTCCTCGAACATAACGACCTGTCGCTGTAATTCCTTTTCAATTTGTTTCGGAGTCATATTTTCTGATGGTTTCCATGTCATGGAACGTTCTATTTGCTTGCCTTTGCTGTCATAGCCGTCATAAGTCCTAATGTAGTAGGTAATTTTTCCTGCTTTTGAAACATGTTTTTTTATCGTTGCCATATGTATTCTCCTTTGTTAAAATTAAAAATTTCGGGAACGCTGTTTCCAACGTTCCCAATTGATTTCAGACTGAAATTTTGCGTATTCCAGATTTTGGCTCATCGAGAATAAGCGTGTTAGTATCAAGATACCTCATCAAAGTATCCCAGTTTATCAAAGTTTTCTGACCTATTTGTACACTTGGAATCGCACCGCTTTTTGCAAGCTGAGTAATGTGATGACGGCTTATTCCTATTTCATTCTCCTTGCATAGTTTGGCGGTTTCATTGATACTGTTCATCTTTTTCATAATGAAGCTCCTTTCATATGTATCATATATTCATATC
>CAMWJT010000044.1 GCA_947174625.1 uncultured Ruminococcus sp. | reverse complement strand
CGGATTCCATACGGATTCTTACATGACAACGGGCATTGCAAGAGTAATCCGGCAGGATTTTGCAGGGAATATCAAAAAAGTCGGTGTAGCCGATTCCCAGAGCAAAGAACTGATTATGCAGGAACTCCCCGGAGACATTGAATTTTTAAGTTATCCTACCAGGGAAGAGGCAATGCAGGCGGTCTTAGACCGGGAAGTAGATGCTGCTTATGTCTATGCTTATGCGGCACAGTTATTTGTCAATCAGGACACAACAAAGTCTCTGTATTACAGCATTGCCAATAATATGAACATGGAATTTCAGATGTATGTCCGGAGTAATACCGATCATGAATTGATTACAATACTGAATAAGTGTATTCAGCAAGTGCCGGATGATATGCTGACACAATTTGTCTCCAAATATACGACTTATACAATGGGAGATATGAGTTTTCTGCAATATTTACAGGCGAATCCGAGAATCATGCTGATTGTCGCTTTATTAGCCGCTCTGATTGTCTGCATTGTCCTGGTTCTCTATCTGAAAGCACGCTGGAATAAAAAATTACTGGATACCATGGAACAGGCAAATCAGGAGATGAGTGAACAATTTGCGATTGTGGAAGCGCTGAGTCATGATTATATCAATGTTTTTGCGCTCAACAAAGAGAAGGGAACTGCCAGAATTGTAAAATTAGAAGGCTATGTGACCAAAGGATTAAAAAAAGACTCCGGGGAAGAACAGCCCTATGCGCCAATTTTAGCACAGTATATCCGGGATCGTGTCCATCCGGAAGACCAGCAGTATCTTACTGAAAATCTGACACTGGACAAAGTCCGGGAGCAATTGGATGCAAACAGGGAATATACGGGAAGTTATCGTATACTGGAAAATGGAGAAAGTCATTATTTTCAGTATACTTATGTGAAAGTCGGAGAAGTCGGAGAAAATGCGGAACAAAATATTATCCTTGCAGGATTCCGGAATATTGACGAGATGATCCGCAGAGAGCATGAACAAAAAGAAGTTCTTGCGGAGGCACTGGCACAGGCACAGTATGCCAATAATGCCAAGACGACTTTTCTGAATAATATGTCGCATGATATTCGTACGCCTATGAATGCAATTATTGGCTTTACCTCGTTGGCAGTGACACATATTGACAATAAATTACAGGTACAGGACTATCTGAGTAAAATCCTGACTTCCAGTAATCATTTGTTGAGTCTGATCAATGATGTACTGGATATGAGCCGGATTGAAAGCGGAAAAGTCAAGATTGAAGAAAAAGAAGTCAGTCTGCCAGATATTATGCACGATCTGAAAACGATCGTCCAGGCGGATGTAAAGTCCAAGCAGTTAGAATTTTATATTGATACGCTGGATGTGGTAAATGAGACAATTATCTGCGATAAGCTCCGTCTGAATCAAGTGCTTCTGAATATTCTGAGCAATGCCATGAAATATACAAAGCCGGGCGGAATGGTCAGCGTACGTGTCATCCAGACTTCCGAAGCGCAGGAAGATTATGCTTCGTATGAATTCCGGGTCAAAGACACCGGCATTGGCATGAGTCCGGAATTTCTGAAACATGTTTTTGAACCGTTCGAGAGAGAACAGACCGCTACCGTAAGCGGCATTCAGGGAACGGGTCTGGGGCTTGCCATTACCAAAAATATTGTAGACATGATGAACGGCACAATCACAGTGGAGAGCGAAGAGGGAAAGGGATCCGAATTTATAGTAACATTCCGGTTCCGTGTTGCAGAAAGTCCCGTACAATCCAAGAAACTGGAGCAATTGGCAGATCTCCGGGCATTGGTCGTAGATGATGATGTGAATACTTGTGTCAGTGTCAGCAAAATGCTTTCTGTGATCGGCATGCACCCTGATTGGACGACTCTGGGAAAAGAAGCATTGATCCGTACAGAATTTGCATTGGATCAGAACGAGCCTTACAGTGTCTATATTATTGACTGGCTGATGCCGGATATGAACGGTATTGAACTTGTCCGCCGGATTCGTAAGATGATCGGAGACGAAATGCCGATTATTATTCTCACGGCTTATGACTGGGCAGATATTGAGGAAGAAGCAAAAGAAGCCGGTGTGACGGCATTCTGTTCCAAACCTGTCTTTTTCTCAGAATTACGGAACGTTTTGGCAGCGCCTTATATCGAACAGGAAAACGCAGAAGAAACAGATACACCGGAATTACGTTTTGATGGCATGAAAATTCTGTTAGTAGAAGATAACGAACTGAATCAGGAAATTGCGCAAGCGATTCTGGAGAATGTCGGATTTATCATTGATACGGCAGATGACGGCACTGTAGCAGTAGATATCATAAAAGAGAAGTCCGCAGATACTTATGATCTGATTCTGATGGATATTCAGATGCAGATTATGAACGGTTATCAGGCGACAAGAGCCATCCGGGCATTGGATGACCCCATCAAGTCACAAATTCCGATTGTGGCAATGACAGCAAATGCGTTTGATGAAGACCGGCAGGAAGCAATAGATGCCGGAATGAACGGGCATGTCGCAAAGCCGATCAATATTGAAAAACTAATGGAGACACTAAAAAATATATTAAAATAAATATTAAAATTTATCATCATCCCACCGGCTGTTGTCGGGGGGGTGATTGCATTTTTGATTTGTTAATGATTTATTCACAAAAAATTTACTTGTTCAGAAGCTATTTAAAACCATGCAGCCCGTTTGCAAAGTATTGACAGGATAGAAAAATTATGTTATACTATTATTATAGATATAGACGGGAAATCAAAAAATCAAGATTTCTCAACTATGCTAAATTACTATTCCGGTTAAACCTGCCGGAATCAGAAAGGATTTGTTGTGATATGAGAAAACGCAACTTGAAGAAAAAAATTGCTTTCTTATTGGCATTATCCATGATATGCAGTTTTCCACAGGCAATTTTTGCCGGAGCTGAAAATGTGGATGATGATCTCCAGTTAAGCAGTGATGCGATTTCTGAAGCGTTGCCGGAAAATGATGCAATAAGCTTGCAGACTGAAATTTCTGCAATTTCTGCAACAGATACCGGAAAAATTGAGGTTATTATCAATGAAGGTATTGCTTTTGAAAACCCGATTGAATTTGAAATAACGTTGCAATCCGGTGAAGATGTTCTGCAAAATACGCTGACATTGTCCAGAGAAACCAGGGAAGACGGAACAAACAAGGCTGAATTTGAACACCTTGCAAGCGGAGACTATACTCTTGAAGTGTCTGCACCAGGTTTCGCCGTGTATCGTCAAGTGATCTCTGTCAACAAAGATCTGTATGCTGTCAACCTGACTGCCGGTTTTTATCATAATGGCTACACTTATGCGGAAGATACGCTTCACCCTGGTGTTGTCATGATCGGTGATATTAACCAGGACGGCTTTGTAGATGATGCAGACAAGGATATTCTGATTGATGCACTGGACGGTATTTCTACGGAATATTACACGGATCTGAATCATGACGGAACAACCAATCTGATGGATCTGGTATTTTTATCCAATAGCTATGATGAAAATGACAAAGATATTCTGGCACAGATTGAAGAGTTTATTTCTCCGGCGAACATCTCCGCAGAACTGGAAGACGGCACAACGATTGAATCGGGCAGTCTGGAAGATCTGTTAAATCATGAAAGTCCGGTAACACTTGCTCCGGCAGATCCGGATGCGCCGATCTCAGAAGAGAATCCCGTTGTCGTAGGATTTGACTTTGCACAAGATGCAGAAGATCATGAACTGCCGGTGATGGATGCTCTTGTGATGCAATCGGGCAGTACACCAGTTGCCAGTGCGAAGATCTCTCTGACTTATCTCGAAGACGGCGAAGAAAAGACAGTTGAAGTCGAAGCGATTGAAGATGTCGATTTCCTGCTCGAAGAAAGCAAGATCGTTGCAAAGATTGACCAGAACGGCAATATTGCGATTGACCTGAAAGGACAAGTTGCTGTCAAGAAAGTTACCCTGGCAATTACAAGCTTGCAGAGAAAACAGCTTGAAAATAGCAATGAAGCACCGAATCTTGCTGAGATCAGCAAAGTTGAGTTTGTCAATGGCATGGAGAAGCGCATTCCTGAGGCGGCAACGGACACACCGGAAGGTCTGACTGCTAAGGTAGGCAGTGAAAAATTTGATTTGTCATGGGATCCCTGCATCAATGTCACTGGCTATGAAGTGCAGATCAGACAGGATGATAAAATCATCAAGACCCTGGAGACTACCGGGACTTCTATGACTGTCAGTGGCGATGATATTAAGAATTTTATTACTTATACAGTCAGCGTACAATCCATGAACGGCAACTGGAGAAGTGGTTACTGTGATCCGATTGAAGTAACACCGAAAGCAACAAAGCGTCCGGACAAGCCCGACAATGTGAAAGCTTCCGGCGCTTATCGGGGGATTAAAGTCAGCTGGTCAAAGATGGATGATACGCAGTCTTATCATATATTCTATAAATTAAGAGACAGCGAAGATGATTTTACAGAGATTTCCGGGGTTACAGCAAATAGTTATACCATTGATGGACTGGAAGATCTCACAGAATATGAAGTTTATGTCATTGGTGTGAATGAACTCGGAGAAAGTCCGGAATCTCTGCATGCTTCTGCAACTACGACAAATCTGGATCTTGCTCAGATGCCGAAATACAATCTGATTAACCGGGATGAAAACGGCAATCCGAGCAATACGCATATTGTATCCGTCACAAGAAACGGTGGCGAGATGATTGACAGTCCGCTTGATCTTGATGCAGAGGCAAATAATACAGCCTGGGGTGCTGTTGACGGCGATCCGGCTTCTTATTATTCCAAAGCGACTTGGGATGACGGCGGATTTAACGGCATTGGCAACAATGGTCTGGTGTATACACTCGATCAGGAATATGAGATGGACACAATCGGCTTGCTCACAGTCAATACCAATATTGATTATACCAATGTGAGATGTTGGGATGGAGAAGGCAATCTCGTATATGAGATGAACGATGGCTACGGCAATCTCTCTTCTTCCAGAAAAGACGAAGACGGCAAGCAGTATTATATGCTCAAATTCCCGAAGAAGCTTAAAATAGCAAAAGTCCAGATCTGTCTGGCTCGGTATCTGACATCCCCTGTGACGATTTCTGAGACGTATTTCTATCGTTATGACACGCTCATGGATGAAGTCATGGACTTGTATGTAGATGATCTGCATACAGTTCTCAAAGACAACGTAACACAGAAAACAGTAGATGCACTGCGTGAAAAAGTAAATACACCGGATGAATACGGGGAAACCAATCCCAATCAGGAGGCATTGCTCCGGGAACTTGACACAGCCGAGACGATCTTAAATGCAGAACAGATCAGCAGTGCAGTAGAAATCCATACCGGTATTACAACCCAGGATATTAGCGTCAACCGTGGATTCTCCGGACTGAACGCATGGCAACCACTCGGTGTTTCGATCGGTACAGGCGAAGAAGTCACTGTCTATGTCGGAAGCAACCAGAAGAAAACAGGCGAACTCGTAAATTTACGACTTGTTGTGACACAGTATCATTCTGAATCCGGCAATGTTGTCCTGGAAGGCGCAAACCTGAAAGTCGGAGCGAATACGTTCAAACTGACAAAAAACACGGGTGTCGGAGCTGAAAACGGTGGTGCTTTATATATCCAGTACCAGGGCGCAAGCGATACAACGGAGAGATTCTCCGTCCGTGTGACCGGCGGTTCTGAAGTGCCGTTCCTGGATTTATACAATATCACAGACGAAGCAGAACGTCTGGAGAGAGCCACTGCTTATATCAATAAACTGGATGAATATGTTCCCAAAATCGAAGAACTTCATAATGCAGAACACAAAGGATCAGAAAACAAGAATATAGATTATGACTATGATGAAAAGAATTGTATTCTTGGTGCATCTGATATTATGGCGGATCAGATGATGTATTCTCTCCCGGCAAAGCAGATTCTGGCAGGTACGGGCAAGAGTACAGACAGTGCTGAAAAACGTGCAGAAACGCTGTTGCAATCTGTGGACGCAATGGAAGATATGATGTATCTGTTCTATCAGCATAAGGGACTGAATGAGAATGCACCCACGCAGTTGAATCAGGTTCCGAAAGCGCATTTGAATATCCGGTATCAGCGTATGTTCTCCGGCGCATTCATGTATGCTTCCGGTAATCATATCGGAATTGAGTGGACGGAAGCACCCGGCATGGTAAACTGTAATGGTGTGACATTTGATGAGAACGGCAAATATGTCAGCGGAAATTACTTCGGCTGGGGCATTGCACACGAAATCGGTCATGACATCAATCAGGGCAGTTATGCCGTAGCAGAAATTACAAATAACTATTTCTCACAGCTTGCCCAGGCACAGGATAAAAATGCAGGCATGCGCTTCCAGTATCAGAATATCTATGACAAAGTCACTTCCGGTACAAAGGGAGATTGTGCGAATATTGCAACACAGCTTGGCATGTACTGGCAGCTGCACATTGCTTATGACAAGGGTCTGAATTACAAGACATACCCGGATTATGAAGAACAGCTGGCAAATATTTTCTATGCAAGAGTAGATACTTATTCCAGAGATCCGAAGACAGCGCCTGCACCGGGTGAGATCGCACTTAGTCTGAACGGAGACAGTGACCAGAATCTGATGCGTCTGGCTTGTGCAGCAGCTGAAAAGAATGTTCTGGAATTCTTCGAACGTTGGGGCAAGCAACCCGATCCGACGACGATTGCTTATGCAGAACAGTTTGACAAAGAAACCCGTGCTATCATGTATGCAAATGATGATTCCCGTGTCTATGCACTGAATGGCAAAGGCAGTGTTCTGGGTACGGAAAGCAAAGTTTCTGCAATTGAGAACGTTTCTGTCACGGCTGGTACTGGTCTGAAAGCCAACGAAGTGAAGCTTGCATTTGCTTCTAAAGATATTCCGGAAGCAGATATTCTGGGTTATGAAGTGATCCGTTGCACGATCTCTGGTGGAAAGATCCAGAGAGTTCCTGTCGGATTCACAACAGATGCACAGTTTACCGATACTGTTACAACGCTGAATAACCGTGTTGTATTCTATGAAGTGACACTGATTGACCAGTATCTGAATCGTTCTGCTGTATTTGAGACAGAGCATGTAAAGATTACTCATGATGGCAGTATGAATAAGACCAACTGGACTATCACGACAACAGGTCTTGAAGCAGAGGCAATCACACATGAGGCAACAGATGATATGCCTTGCGATACGACAAAAGAAGATCCGGCAGAGCTTGCAATCGACCACAAGTCCGATACAGTCTATGCACCGCAGATCACAAGCGATAACGCAGAGATTATTCTTGATTTCAACCAGACGCTGACTGCAACCGGATTGAAATATACAATTGGTGATGCTGGTGAATCTATCAGCAATTATCAGATCTATGTACTGGACGAAGAGGACGCAAGTGGCACAGAAGAATCTGAAACAGCAGAAACAGCAGATAAATGGGTACTCGTTGCAGAGGGCAAATTCAACGGAAGCGGAACAGTTTACTTTGCGAATGCAGATAGCAAATATATCAGCACTTATGATACAACAGCCGTGAAGATTGTCCTGCCGGAACAGACAGACAAGACAGTTTCTATCGCAGAACTGGATGTACTGGGCGTGACCGGAGATAACGTTGATTTCCGTAAAACAACAGCAACAGAGAGTGACAGCGATTCAGAAACTACCCTGATCGGCACTCTGAGTGCAGATTACAAATATGGCACGGAAAGCACGGATGTCATTCCGGAAGGATCTCTGATATTCACAGGATCTTATAAAGGCAATCCTGCCTACAATGTTGTGATCTTGTATGATGAGAATGGTCAGATCGTAGGTGGTACAGATGAAGAGGGAACACTGCAATCACAGCAGGTTATTCTTGCGGATGTACCAGACGGCAGTGATATTACAGATGTATCAGACGGCACATGGATTTACTGGATTGAACCGGAACAGATGAAGGACATGGAAAATCCGGAAAAAGTCCGTGTGGAGCTGTACCGGGTTAATAATGCACTCACAAACGAGGGACAGCGTTTAGTCAGTGATTCACTGTTTGAAGAAATACCTGCCGAACTCCCTGGCATTACTTTTGGAAAGTAATCCGGAATCTGAAAAAGGAGTGTAAAGAGTATTATGAAACGATTTGTGAAATATACTGCCATTGCATTGGCACTGGGTGCTGCGCTGCCGCTTACAATAGCGGCAGCTCAGGCTGATGATAACAACAGCATTGCAATTGATGAAGCAGGCAATGTCATTGTCACAGCAGATCAGGAAACGACAAGCAAAGTGACTGCGATTCAGTTAAGTCTGAAAGTAGAAGCAGACCCTGGCACAGAGATTGCATTTGATTTCAACCCGGAAAACAGCATGAAGATTTCTGAGTATCGCTATCATGAAGATACAAAACGTCTGCGTATTTACATGGCGGATGCCAATCAGGTTTTTGATAGTCTGGATTCACTGAATATCGGGACAGTATCCGCAAAGGATGCAGAGGGAAATGCTGTGGATGTCAAAGTGAGTGCTGTGAAAGATTCTCTGAAATACGTTCATGGTGATGTCCTAGTAGAATCCGAAGAAGAAACAGAAGAAGTGACAGAACCTGAAACTACCGAAGAAGCAATCGCAACAACGACGGCAGAGCTTGAAACTACCGAAGAAGCAATTGCAACACCTGCGGCAGAGCATCACTCTCCGGAAGACGCATGTGCTACCACGCAGGCAGAGCCTCAGGCTCGCGATGACGCAG
>CAMWJT010000043.1 GCA_947174625.1 uncultured Ruminococcus sp. | reverse complement strand
GTTTATAAGTGTATCACATTTCTCTGGAAAAGTCAATAGAAATTCCAAAAAAATTCAAATCCCGTATAGGAAAAATTTTTCTACTCTTTTGCAAAATAATTGTAACTATTTTACGATTTTTCAGACAGAACACACCTCTACAGAATTTTGCGCATACATTATCAAAAATATCTTACAAAAATATCTCATAGAAGGAGTTTGCTATGAATTATCAATCTCTTTGTCAGCAGTTTCCGATTGTTCCGATTCTGCAAGGCATCCCACAGGCAATTGCCAATCTGTCAGGCAGTCCGGATCATCCGCAAATTACAGGGACAGTACGCTTGTATCAGACCAAAAATGGTGTCATTGTATATGCAGACATCCGGAACTTGCCGGATACGGAAACACTCTGTCAAAAAAAGATTTTTGGATTCCATATCCATAGCGGAACTGCCTGTACAGGGGATGAGATGGATCCATTCTCTGCTGCCATGTCGCATGATAATCCGGATAACTGTCTGCATCCGTACCATGCCGGAGATTTACCGCCATTATTCGGAAATCATGGAATCGCAGTTTCCGTATTTTTGACGGATCGTTTTTCAGTCAGTGAGGTGATCGGAAAGACAATCATTATCCATGATGCTCCCGATGATTTTACCACACAGCCCTCAGGAAATTCCGGAACAAAAATAGCCTGTGGCATCATCCGCCGCAATACAAGAATGTGCTGTTAATAGCACAGGATTTTTTACTGATTTTTACTAAAAAACACGAAACAAGTTCTTCATCTTTAAGTTAATCTTTAAAGAAAAATCCCACCGTCTGAAGCCGGTGGGATTACAGTTGACAATAGTTCAAGCGCTGATCTGTTTCAGTTTTTCACGGATTAAAACAAGGGCAGTTTCAGCATCATTGGTATTTTTAACTGCTGTTTCTATGGGACAAAATCCGGTATGATTACGGTTCTTAATTGCCGCAGTCAAAGTTTTGTATGTGATACTGATATTATGAGCTTTCAGTACATCCAATGCGGATTCACTGATTACATCCGCATAAATTTCATGGACATCAAGAATCACATACAAAAATGCCGCACCCTTTCCAATCACTTTATCTGCAACGGAAAATCCATGCAGATTTTTTTTGCTGTCAAGGATTGCAAGAAGCGGTTTGACTCCTCGTTGCGTGCTTGTTATTTCTTCCGTACTGCTGACTGCAACCAATGTATAGTTTTTGCTTCTCAGCAGTGCTACTGCTTTTTCAAGGAGATTCATGCTTTTTGATATGCTCTATGCCGCCAAGTAAAAGCGGAAGCAAGCTCCATTGAAGTACAAGTCCCGGAATTCCTGCAACAATGGATTTCCAGATAACAGCAATTTTGATACTTTCGTTTCCCAATGCAAAAACCGCAATTAAAATCGCAGCCGCACGGACAGCACGTCCGGCAATCTGTACTGTAAGGATTTTAGCAATATCCGGCATTTGGGCATTTCTCAGCAGTCCGGCAAATGCACCATAAGCACAAAGTTCCAGCATCATAAAAGGCAGCATCGTCTGTGCAGGCATATCCGTCATAAGACTGCTCACAAGCGGACCAAGAAGCCCGGCAATTGCGCCGGGGACTGTTCCGGCAAGAAGTCCTGTCAGAATAATTGGCAGGTGCATGGGCAGAAACGTTTCGCCGGGAGATGTGCCGAGTCCCGAAACTGCACCGATGATATGAAAGAGCTGAGGGATGACAACGGCACCGATCACTGCGGAAATGGTTGCAAACGTCTGTGCCTTTATCGACAGACGGGGTCTTTCAAGTGTGTTTGCAAGTGATGACATAAAAAATTCTCCTTTACATGTGAATCATTTCAGAAAATTCGCTCATCATGGATGAAATGGCAATCTGTTGCGGACAGACCTGCTCACAGCTCTGACAATGGATGCAGTTCGCCGGGCGCTTGTTTTCCGGCATACTTCCCACTGCCATCGGTGCAAGGAATCCGCCGCCTGTGACTTTATGTTCATTGTAGAGAGCGACCAGCTCCGGAATGGGCAGTTCTTGCGGACAGTGACTTGTGCAGTAATGACAGGCAGTACACGGCAGACCGCCTTTTTTGGTTTCCTCATCAGCAAGCGCAACAATACGCTGAAATTCTTCCGGATTCAACGGTTTGTCCGTATTCCAGACTGCAATATTTTCTTGCAGCTGCTTCATGTCGGACATGCCGGAAAGAACCATCGTGACACCATCAATTGCCTGTAAGAACCGGAATGCCCATGCAGGAATGCTCTCGTCAGGACGCATACTTTTCATGCTGTTCTGCATCTGTTCCGGAACGTTGGCAAGTTTTCCGCCACGCAAAGGCTCCATGACCCATACAGGGATATTATATTTCCGGATGAGCGCAACTTTTTCTTTTGCATTCTGAAAATGCCAGTCCATGTAATTCACCTGTAACTGACAGAATTCCATATGTTCCCCATAAGCATCCAGAAAACGTTGTATCACATCTAAATTACCATGTGCAGAGAAACCAAGATGTCGGATTCTGCCGTTCTTTTTCTGTTCCATGAGATAGTCAAAAATCTGAAAATCGGGATTTAAATAGTCCTCAATATTTCCCTCATAGACGTTATGGAACAAATAAAAATCAAAATAAGGTGTCTGACATTTTTCAAGCTGTTTTTCAAAAATTTCCCTGACTTTCGGCATATTGGCATTATCATATCCAGGAAATTTTGATGCAAGATAATAACTTTCCCTCGGATATTTTTTCAGGAATTTTCCGGCAGTCAATTCCGAATTTCCGTTATGATACCCCCATGCCGTGTCATAGTAGTTGATACCGTTTTTCATGGCATAATCTATCATTTCAGCGGATTTTTCCTCATCAATCCGTGAATCATCGCCATCAATGACAGGAAGTCTCATCATACCAAGACCAAGCCCGGACAATTTGAGATCCTGAAAATTTCTATAAATCATTATATCAGCCTCTTTCGTTCAATCGCATTTATGTAGGAAGCATCAGCAAGCTGCCCACTACGATTATTATAACATAATTTGTCATGCTTGTCAAGAATTTTTTAGTTACATATTTACAAATTAGCTTCAAAGAATCTGTTAATTCCAATATTTTCTGAAAAAACAAGTCATTCCACTCTATAACAGACCATTAAGTAAACAAGTCCGGAGCAGACCGCAAATAACATTGTGCAGATTTTCAGAATCGCTTTCAGCGACTTGTTGAAAAACGTATTTTTCATTTTTATGTTAGCTATGACCAGACCAATAAATACTACTCCGATAATTACTGTAGGAGTGATATAGCGGAAATTCATGGTACAAGTAAATGGATAATCTTTTGCAGTTTTGTAAAAGCTTACCATCATGACAGCATAAAAGCCTGTAAAGAAGCCTTTTTCTGTCAGTTGTGCCGGGCATTTTCTGAAACACATGATAATCATGGAGAGAAATGCAAAGCCTGCAATGACTACATTTAACCAAAAGAAAAAGACAGAGACTGTGTTCACCCAGGGAACTGCTCCAAAACTGCCTTCGTTGATATATTCCCCGAACAGCGCATTTTTCATCAGTGTAATCAAAGGATTATATTCATTATAGCTCTGTAGATTGCCTGATTCATCAAAATAGGCAAACTGTTCATAGATACTATGGAATTGTTGTGCTGAGAAATCCGTCATACGTGTCAGAAACGATTGATCTCCAATATATTGTAAAGCCCCTTTGTCCATTTCCTGCACATAAGTCAGCGGTACGCTCCACTTTATGTAATTGCGTATGCCAAACCATAGCCCCAGCGGTATACAGACGATTCCAAAGCAGAAAAACTGCGCAATTAACCTTTTCCAATCGTTTTTTATATTTTTGATGAATACGCAGAGAAATACGAATGCAACAGGTACTGCAACCATTGCAGCAGAAATTTTTGTCATCATGCCCAGTCCGATGCACAAAGCAATTTTCAATATGCTTTTCATCGTCTGCTCTTTATACCATTGCAGTGTCGAAACAATCGCACCCATCACCAATGCGACTGACAGAACATCATTGTTGATACTGCCTGAAAACAGAATGAAGGAAGGGTGAAAGCTTACGATGATCAGAGGGACGTAAAGCGCAGAACCATCCAGTTTAAAATAACGAAGTATCTTATATGCCGATATGATGATACACAAAGAATAGAACAGTGTCAGTGTTTGCAGACTTTCTCTTGCAGGATCATGCCCTGTCAGAAGCAGATTTTCGTTTATGTATATCCATACTGCGCTGATGGCATGGTGAAGTGGCGGATGACAGAACTGCCAGCGTTCCCGGACATCAAAATCCGGCAGGCTTTGATTGAACAGCAAATATTCTATATATCCTGCATGTCCGGAATCTCCGCCGAATATATCAACATCATGCTGTCGTGTATATACGGATGTGGTGAGAATATAGCAGAGCTTCAGAAAAAATCCCAGTCCTATGATCAGCAATGCGTTCAGTTGGGTACAATATTTTTTAAAATCGGCGAAATGGTACAGAATCACCAGAATCATACAACCACCTGCAAAATGCCAGATGGCTTTATTCTGTGATTGTGCATACAGTTTACATGAACATATGTCAGCGATGATTGCGGAAATTTCAAACAGGATGAATCTGAACTGATTAAAAACACCTGATTTGTATTTGCCTATCCCAAAAGCTGTCAAGATGCCCATGATCATTAATGTTTCGAGCCAGATGGCATTATTCGGAACATTTTCTATCGCACCAAGAAAAAATGGATTAACGAAAATACAAAGTAAAAAAGACCATAAATAAGGGTGTTTCGCCAGTCCTTCTACAATTGACAGTGTAAATTTTTCTCTGCTCATGATATTCTCCTCAGTAATTTTTCTATTGTTCTTTGACTGAAACTACAGAACAGTTTGCTTTGCTTTATTGTATAGTATCATAATATCACTTTTTTGTGCTGTTGTCAATACAATTCTGTATTGTTATTATTATAATTGCTTGACTTTTTCAGCTTCGTGTGATATAATAAGGCAAATAAAGATTAAGCTGATAAATCAAAATTTACGAGAAAGAAAATTTTATGGAAAAATATGATGTTATGCTATACGACTTGAGCCGAAAATCAGAAATTAATGCTGTAGTGTATGCGGATGAAGGCGATTCATCTGATGATATTATCTTAAAAATTACATCTGAAAATATCGTTGTAACAGTGAAATCAGAAGGTTACTTTTCAGCTTACCAGGAATTAAGAGACAAGCTCCTAAAAAAAGGCTTTGGATTAAAATGCAATGGTTCTCTTATCAATGCGAACCAATCTGCAATGATGACATATACACCTAAAGTATATCTTGTGGAAATGAGCAAACAGGCGTTGACAAAAAATATTGTCAATGTTTGGGATTATTGTGATATAACTATATTTCCAGATACGAAAGAACAAAATCAATATATAGAAAAATGGTTTGAATCATTAAAAGTTAAATTTTGATTCATCGCACGAATGGTCAACCGTATCTCACGGCTGACCATTTTTCATATGATCAAGTACATTTCTGCCTGTTATAGTTGCTTGACTTTTTTAGATTCTTGTGATATAATAAGGCAAATAAAAGATTAAGCTGATAAATTGGACTTTGGAGATGTAAGTTTATGGTGGAAAAAGACGATTGGCGCTTGCTTAATGATGTAGATGATTTGCACGGCATAGAACTAAATCCAACGGACGGGGAAGATATTTGTGAGAATGCTCCACACTTAAAACATTGCATTTTTTGTTTGGATTTAGTAAATGATGATAGATTTCAATTTTGGTATATACCTATCAACATATCTTGTTGTATTTGCGAAAACTGCTATAGAGATTTTAAGGATATGTTTATGTGGAAAATACTTGACGGATGGGACATAAATTGGAAAAGAGGATAGGCATGTAAATTCTGATTCATCGCACGAACAGTCAACCGTATCGCACGGCTGACCATTTTTCGTGCGATCAAGTACATTTCTGACTGTTATAGTTGCTTGACTTTTTCAGATTCTTGTGATATAATAAATTGAATAAAGATTAAGCTGATAAATCAGAATTTGCAGGGGGGAATCAAATTTGAACGATGTAAATAAAACCTTATATATACCGCTGTATGGAAAAGCGTACGTAAGCAGAAAAGGGATTATCCTGAACGATCCAAAAGCGGAAGAAATATGGGCAAAGGAAGGCTTCACACTGGGCGGTAAATCAAAGTCAAAATGGTTGGCTTACTATATGGGGATGCGTTCCGCAGTATTTGATGACTGGCTGCGGAGACAATCCCTTCACAAAGAAGATACGATAGTGATTCATATCGGGTGTGGTCTGGACAGCCGGGTTCAGAGAGTTGGCATTCAGAATGTCTGCTGGTATGATGTGGATTTTCCTGATGTGATCCGTGAGCGGAAACGGTATTATTCTGAAACAGAAAACTACCATATGCTTGAAGCAGATGTCAGAAACAATGCCTGGATTGATGAGATCCCGAAAGACCGACGTGCTTTCATCGTGATGGAAGGTGTCAGCATGTACTTTCTTCCGCAGGAACTGAAACAACTATTGTCAAATCTGCGAGTACATTTCACTGAGACACGGATTCTGATGGATTGTTACACCACATTTGCCGCAAATGCGTCCAGATTCAAAAATCCGATCAACGAAGTCGGTGTGACCGAAGTTTATGGTATGGATCATCCCGAAATGTTGGAGGATGGAACAGGTTTTTCATTTGTGAAAGAGCATGAAATGACACCAAAAGCAATGATTGATTTGCTGGACGAAACAGAAAAAGTAATATTCAAAACCGTTTATGCCGGACGTATTTCCAAAAATATGTATCGGTTATATGAGTACAAAAGTACATAAAAAGGAGATAAAAAAATGGATGATAAGTATCTTCTGATAGAAAAGTACAAGCTAAAGCATGAAAATAACGCATGGTATTCAGAAAGGGAAAATTCTCATAAACATCTTATTTTTAAAGATTCTTTTTTTGAAAGAAGTGATGTTTTAGGACTTCTTTTTCGTATCAATAAGCTTTGTATGGCAAAAGTAAAGTATTTTCGTACAAACATAGACAAATATGAACCATTAAAATATGATTATAAAAGGGGTTTTATTTCTGTTCCATTGTGGGATGCGGATTTTTTGAGACATCATGCGTCAGGATATATTTTAGATTTTCGTTATTTGCAGACAATCACAGTTTATGATGATTTCGTAGCTCTTTGCAAAGAACTGGAGAATTTAGAAAATTAGTAAACGCTGGTAGACAATCTGATTTATTGTACAAATGGTCAATCGTATCGCACGGCTGACCATTTTTTATGCACTATCAGCAAGAAATCCTTCATTTTAAAAATAAAGAATTTTACTTGACAAAAACCGGTTATTATTGTATAATAAAATTATTAAAATTATGGAATCTCAAGGAGTGGTAAATCATGGTAAATCTCAAGAAAAAGAACAGAAAATCCACAAAAGAATATCTGATTGCAACCGGCGGTAAAGTACTGGTACTAGTGAGTGTTCTTGCAAATTTCACAGAAATTGCAACCTGGACAGAAAATTTCATGGAACGGCATGCCGGAAAAAATCCGACATCCGTTACAAGCGTTGTGGAGCTGAAACAAGTACAAGCTGTAGATACTGGTATACAAGAACAAGAAGAAGCTGTTGCAGTTGCCGGTACTGCTTATATGACAAATGATACAATCCAGCAAGTGACTTTCACAGAACCAGAACCCCCAGTGGAACAGGCAATCCCGGACATCCAGGAAGATGCACCGCCGGCAGACTATGCAATCCCGGAACATGTCTGCCATCAGGAAGTGACTGTTGTGGAAGATATGGATGTCATCGAATGTTTTAATTAATAATTAAAAAAATCAAAAAGGGTGACGAAAATAAGTGGAATTTTCTGCCGTAAAAAAGAATTTAATTGACAGAGGATATATTGTAACTGTCTGTGAAACAATTTCCGAAGCGAAAGAATATCTCAATACACAAATAGATAATTGTACAGTTGGATTTGGCGGTTCAGTGACACTTGAACAAATGGGACTCTTTGAAGCGCTTCAAAATCATAATACAGTGTTCTGGCACCAGCGAATACCTGAGGGAAAAACGAGCCATGAAATCCGACTTGCAGCAAATCATGCAGAAATTTATATATCTTCGGTAAATGGATTAGCCGAAACAGGTGAAATCATCAATATTGATGGTAATTGTAACAGAGTAGCTTCTATTTTTTATGGACACAGAAAAGTCTATCTGGTGATCGGTAAAAATAAACTGGAAAAAGATTATGACAGTGCATTATATCGTGCCAGAAACATTGCTTCTCCTTTGAATGCGAAAAGAGCAGGTGTTAAAACGCCTTGTGCAAGGAAAGGCGATAAATGTTATGACTGCAAAAGTCCTGAAAGAATTTGCAGGGGGCTATCTGTATTATGGGGAAAACCGATGACAGGTGAGTTTGAAGTAATTTTAATCAATGCAGAACTTGGATATTGACAAATTCTGATTTATCTTAGAAAAAACCGTCAGAAAAGATCTGACGGCTTTTTCTGTCTCAGAATTTGCCTAACTTGCGCTTGTTGCCTTTCTCATCCATAATATAGGTATTTTCAAGCTGACTGGTTAAATTCCGCCGGAACTCCATGCGGTACTGATCCCGGAGCTGTTTCTGTTCTTCGAGTTCTTCCGGTGTGAGTCCTTCGGATTTTGCTTTTCTGGCAAGCTGATTGATTCTGTCGATTAATTCCGATTTCATGAAAAGTTCTCCTTTTATTTAATTT
>CAMWJT010000042.1 GCA_947174625.1 uncultured Ruminococcus sp. | reverse complement strand
TAACAACTCCTTTATCAAAATTATATTAAAATATTTTTTTCTGATAAAATTGCAGTTATCCGACAGCCTATAGTTTACTCAATGCAATCCGCTGTCAGATTTTCCTGCATTGAGACGTTATCTCGTGGCATCACCAATCAAATCCATTCTGTTAAAAATTAAAATTATAATTTATTTCTCGCCTTTTCTTTTCTGAATCTGCACAGCCTGCAAATAATTTGCTGTCAGATCGGCAGACGTTCCGAATCCAATATATTCTGCACAAGTACAGATTCCGGCGGCGGATTGCAGCCGCAAAGCCGGTGGTGTCAAGGAAATTTCCAGAGAATCCGGGATTTTGTTTGCATAATTTTGTATGAACAGCTCCGCACCGTCTCCGGTCAGTGTCATCCGTCCGGCATAATTCTCCAAGATATTCAGAATCTCCGCATGATCCGCAAGTGTACCTGCCGGAATGATCCTGCTTGCAAAATCATAGATCCCATAATAAAACAAATCTTCTCTCGCATGGATCAATGCCAGAACATTCCCCGATCCGACACGGGATGCCAGTGCCGCTAACGTGGAAATCCCGGCGCAAGGTGTCTGATTCACCATTGCCATACCCTGGACGGCGGCAATCCCGATCCGGATGCCGGTATACGATCCGGGACCAACCGAAACAGCGAATCCGTCCACATCCTGTACTGTCATATTGCAATCAGACAACAAATTTTTGCACATGGGCATAATGACTTGTGAATGCGTCCTTGCCGTATAAATACTATGTTCTCCGAGCAGGATTTTTTTTTCTGTGTCAAGAATGGCAACGGATGCCGTCTTTCCGGAGGTATCAATTCCCAAAATCCGCAAAGCGTTCCCTTCTTTCTTTACTTTCACTATTTTCTGTAATTTCCGGCACTTCCAGAATAATTTTACGGCTTGTCTCCCCAAGTGTCTCAATCCGGATCTGAATGAGATCATCCGGCAATGCAGAAATAATATTCTCAGACCATTCAATCGCAAAAACGCTCTCTTCCGGCAGATAATCATAATAACCCGTTGTTTCAAGTTCGTCCGGGTCAGTGATCCGGTACATGTCAAAATGACATAACTGCAAAGGCGGTCTACCGTAGACATGCACAAGACTGAACGTCGGTGAAGTGACCAGATCCGACAGACCCATCCCGGAGGCAAGTCCCCTGGTGAATGTTGTCTTGCCTGCGCCCAGATCGCCGGAATAAGCGATCACATCCCCGGCACGGAGGATCTTCCCCAGCGAATGCGCCAGGGAAATGCTCTCTTCCGGGGAATTTGTTACAAATTCTTTTCTGATGCTCATCATTTTATTAAAATAATCCCGAAATATTGCCGTGATTATCGCAGTCAATTTTCAATGCCGCCGGTGCTTTCGGCAGTCCCGGCATAGTCATAATATCACCTGTAAGGACGACAATAAATCCTGCGCCGGCGGATACTCTCACGTCACTGACGGTGATTGTGAAATGTTCCGGCTTGCCGAGCAATTGCGGATTGTCCGAAAGAGAATACTGCGTTTTGGCAATGCAGACAGGCAGATTGCCATATCCCAATTTTTCAAAGCCCTGCAATGTCTTTGCGGCTTTCGGCAGGAATTTCACACCGTCCGCACGGTAGATCTCTTTTGCGATTTTTTCAATCTTTTCTGTAATAGACAAATCCTGGGAATACAGTACTTCAAATCCGGATTCCTGCGTGTCGGCAATTTTGCAAACTTTTTCTGCAAGATCCGTACCGCCTGCACCGCCTTTTGCAAAAATCTCACAACGGGATGTTTCTACACCAAGATCCTGGCAATATTCTGCAATATAATTCAATTCTTCTTCCGTATCTGTATAGAACTGGTTCAGCGCAACGACAACTGGTACATGATATTTCTGCATATTCTCAATATGCGTTTTCAGATTCACAATGCCTTTTTTCAGAGCATCCAGATCCGGCTTTGTCAGCTCCGTTTTCGGCATACCGCCATTGTATTTCAATGCTCTCACAGTTGCAACCAGTACCACGCAGGATGGTTTCAGTCCGGCATAACGGCATTTAATATCAAAGAATTTTTCTGCACCGAGATCCGAACCGAATCCGGCTTCTGTCACGCAGTAATCGCCTAATTTCAATGCCAATTTTGTTGCTCTCACAGAATTACAGCCATGTGCAATATTCGCAAATGGTCCGCCATGAATCAGCACAGGTGTATGCTCCAGTGTCTGGACTAAATTCGGCTTGATGGCATCTTTCAGCAATGCCGTCATTGCACCCTGTGCATTCAGATCCTTTGCATAGACTGGTTCGCCGTCCAGATTATAAGCGACTAAAATATTACCTAGTCTTGTTTTGAGGTCATCCAGATCGGATGCCAGGCACAGAATCGCCATGACTTCAGATGCGACTGTAATCTGGAAGCCATCTTCACGGGGAACACCATTGAATGCACCGCCCATGCCGATGACAATATTTCGCAATGCTCTGTCATTCATATCCATGCAACGCTTGAATAAAATTTTCCTGGTGTCGATTCTCAGGGAATTTCCCTGCTGAATATGATTGTCCAGGAGCGCACAAAGCAGATTATTCGCCGCCGTCATGGCATGAATATCCCCCGTGAAATGCAGATTAATATCTTCCATGGGGACAACCTGGGAATAACCGCCGCCGGCAGCTCCCCCCTTGATGCCGAATACTGGTCCAAGAGACGGCTCACGGAGTGCAAGCACTGCCTTTTTGCCGATTTTCGCCATTGCCTGCCCTAATCCGACACTGACAGTCGTTTTGCCCTCACCGGCTGGTGTAGGATTAATTGCTGTGACTAAAATCAGTTTGCCGTCCGGCTGGTCAGCCACTCTCTGGAACAGAGATTCTGTGACTTTTGCTTTATAATGTCCGTATGGCTCAAGTTCCTGCTCCTGGATGCCTGTTTCTTCTGCGATCTCTGTAATTTTTTTCATTTCTGCACGCTGTGCAATTTCAATATCTGAAAGCATAGAAAGTCCTCCCTGCGTTAATTTATGATTGATTGATCTCTTTCATGAGTCTCTGTAATTCGCTGTCAATCCGGGTATCTGACAAAATGCCGGATTCTCCGGAATTTTCAGAATGATAAACATTCGCTATCTCTGCAAAAGCTTCTGCTTCTGCCTCTTTCTGCATAATTTTCTGTTCCATCCGGTCAAGTTTTTCCGTTGCACCGGAGAGTCCGACATGACTGACAGACTGCGCCAGGTGCTTCCTGGTTTCCGCCGCCTGTGATCTGGCAGTTAATATTGCCTGACGGCTTTTCGCTTCTTCCAGTTCTGCCCGGAGCGTTTCCACCTGCGCCCGGATGATTTCCGTCTGTTGTGAAATCGTCTCACAAGCTTCCCGACAGCGTTCGGCTTCCTCATCAGCACTGACCTTCCGGGCAAGTGCTTTCCTGGCAAGTGCAACCTGATCCGACAGAAGCGCAGTCTTTGCTTTTGCTTCCCAGTCCGCTGATTTCCTGACAGCATCCTGATATTGTTTTTCTGCAATCCGCTCGCCGGCAACGGCTTCACCAAGCGACCTGACAGCATTGTTTAATTCTTTCTGCATGTCAAGAATAATCTGTCTGACCATTTTTTCTGGATTTTCTGCACGGTCAATCAAGTCATTCAGATTAGACTTAAAAACATCGCCGGCTCTGGAAAAAATACTCATGTCAACACAACACCTCCGGGAATGGCTGTTGATTTATAAAATTATTTAATATTATTTTATTCTGCGCATAAATATTCGCCCTGATTTTATCATAACACAAAACAGCCCAGTTGTCAAGCGAATTATTGCAATTCGGGAAATTTTATGATTTCTGCAACTAAAAAAATATTCAAAAATACCTCTATACAAATAAAGAAATATGTGTTATAATATGAGAGAGCAAAACGCAGAAAGGGGATTTTTTCATGATTTTTATTACTGGAGATATTCACGGAGAATATGACATCCACAAATTTTCAGCCAGACGCTTCCCGATGCAAAGACAACTTACACGCTCGGATTATATGATTATCTGTGGTGATTTCGGGTTATTATGGAACGGTGCAAAGTCAGAACAATGGTGGTTAAGATGGCTTGAAAAAAAGCCCTGGACAACACTTTTCATTGACGGCAACCACGAAAATTTTGACATGCTCGAATCCTATCCCATAACAGAATGGAACGGCGCACAGGTACATAGAATTACAGAACATATTTATCATCTCTGCCGGGGGAATATCTTTGAACTGGAGGGAAAACGATTCTTTGCTTTCGGGGGTGCAGAGAGTCACGACAAAGTTTTCCGGAAAAAAGGAGTTTCCATCTGGGAAAGAGAAATGCCGAATTATCATGAAATGAAACGGGGACGGAAAGCATTGGAATCCATGCACTGGAAGACGGACATTGTACTCACGCACTCCCTGCCGCAGCATATCCAGAGAGATTTATTTGGCTGGGATTGTTATCACCGGAATGAATTGACAGATTATTTTGATGAGATCGACGCAAAACTGGATTTCAAACTCTGGTTCTCCGGACATTATCACATGTCCATGCCATATGATGACAAGCATTTTTTAGTCTATAATGATATTTTATTACTGACAGAAAACGGCATGGAGTGTGTCTATTCTCCGGATTATGAATGATAATGACTACTAAAAAAGCACACCGGACAGGTGTGCTTTTCGCATGATGTGTTGATTTATTGATTTATGATATGAGTTCGATTTCCACATCATGACATCTGATCTCAATCGCTTTTCCTGGTTTCATAAACCCTTCACTAAAAAATGCTTTGAAATATTCTGTTTCATCACTGGATACTTCAAGCGCAATTAATTCATTTTCCGCAAAATCCGCATTCTCCGATTCCAGTTTAAAAAATAGAATATCATTGAATTTTATTGTACAAGTATTTCTATCCTGCCAGTCACCAAGATTTAATATACAGACAGCACATCTTTTTTCGAAACAGTAAGAAAATTTCACAACCACAGAATCGTGCAAATCATACAATGCGCATAATTTTTCTAAATTCATAACGAAATTTTTTAATCTCTCTTAATCTCTCTTAATCTCTCTTAAAAATATCTCTTGTATAAACTTTGTCTGCAATATCATCCAGACGGCTGTCATAACGGTTCGCAATCACCACATCACTATGCAACTTGAACTTGTCCAGATCATTCACGACAAGACTCCCGAAGAACGTTTCGCCGTCCCGGAGTGTCGGTTCATAGATAATCACTTGTGCGCCCTTTGCTTTCACACGTTTCATAACACCCTGAATCGAACTTTGCCGGAAATTATCAGAATTCGATTTCATGGTTAGTCGATATACACCAACTGTCACCGGCTTCTCCTGACTGCTGTCATAGATCGTATTATCTCCATAATTATAATAACCGGCTTTCTGTAACACCCTGTCTGCAATGAAGTCCTTCCGGGTGCGGTTGGATTCCACAATCGCACGGATCAGATCTTCCGGGACATCGGCATAATTGGCAAGGAGCTGTTTGGTGTCTTTGGGCAGACAATACCCCCCATAACCAAAACTCGGATTATTATAATGCGTGCCGATTCTCGGATCAAGACACACTCCCTGAATGATCTGTTCTGTGTCAAGTCCTTTCATTTCGGCATAAGTGTCCAGTTCATTAAAATAAGAAACACGTAACGCAAGATACGTATTGGCAAATAATTTGACGGCTTCCGCCTCCGTGAATCCCATGAACAGCATGTCAATTTCTTCTTTTACTGCACCTTCCTGGAGCAATCCGGCGAATATCTGTGCCATCTGCACCAGTCTCGCATTTTGCAGATCCGTCCCGACAATAATCCGGCTTGGATATAAATTATCATAGAGCGCCTTGGATTCCCGCAGAAACTCCGGACTGAACAGAATATTTTCCGAGCCGGTCTTTTTCCGGATGAATTCTGTATAACCCACCGGAATTGTAGATTTGATTATCATGATCGCTTCTGACTGATACTGCATCACAAGCCGGATAACTGCCTCAACCGCACTCGTATCAAAAAAATTCTTCCGGCTGTCATAATTCGTCGGTGTCGCAATAATCACAAAATCCGCATGACGGTATGCCTGCTCTGCATCCAGTGTTGCCGTCAGATCCAACTCTTTTTCTGCAAGATATTTTTCAAGATACACATCCTGGATCGGAGATTTTTTCTGATTGATCTGTGCCACTTTTTCAGGAATGACATCCACAGCATAGACTTTATGATGCTGTGCCAGCAGTACAGCTAAACTCAGCCCTACATAACCCGTACCGGCGACAGCAATGGTATATTTTTTTTGCATGATAATTCCTCACATTATTTTATAATATAGAATAGCTTATCTATTCTAGTATACCACAATCCGGATTCTGTTACAAGTCTTTCAGGCATAATTTTCCCTGCCAGATCATAATTTTTTAGTACTCTCAGATATTTTTTTAAATTTTTAGTAATGCAGGTGAGAATTTATGACAATCCATAAAAAAGAACTGCTTGCCAGAGTCGGCGCAGTCACTTCCGCTGTTGCTCTTGTCATTGCCGGTTCATGGTACACCGTACGTCGTATGGAACAGTCTGCCAGGCAGGTCAGTTCCGCTGCAAGCAATGGACAGGTGATTATCTTGGATGCCGGACATGGCGGCATGGACGGCGGATGCACATCTGCTGCCGGTGATGTAGAAAAAAATATCAATCTTGCCATTCTCCTGGACTTGCGTGACATGCTCCAGGCATCCGGCTACACCGTCCTGACAACCAGAGACACAGACAGATCCATTCATGATGACGGCATTGAAGGGATTGCCAATCAGAAAAGTTCTGATATGGATAACAGACTGGAGCTGTTCAATTCTGTTCAGGATGCAATCTGTATTTCTATCCACCAGAATCAATTTACAGATCCGCAGTACAACGGCGCACAGATGTTCTATTCTGATGCGAATTCCAAAAATGCCGCTTTGGCGCAGACGCTCCAGAACCAGTTTGTCAGCTATTTACAGCCGGACAATCAGCGTGAAATCAAACTTTGCGGCAAAGAATTATTCCTTTGCTATTACAGCAAAAATCCTACTGTCATGGCAGAATGCGGATTTTTGTCCAATCCGGAAGAAGCCGCATTACTTATCACAGAAGACTATCAGCAGAAAGTCGCCTTTACAATTTATTCTGCCCTGATCCAGTATTGTGCAGAATCGGAAATTTAATCAATCATCAATTTCTTAATTTGCCGGGACAGCATGTGCCGTTCTAGCAAATTAAGAAATTTCCCCGGTGACAAAACTATTGACAGATGCAATAAAATATGATACAATACAATAAAATATAAATACAAGAAAAAAATTGTAGTTTATCGCAATTTGTCTAAATTTGTAACAAGGAAAAAACATGAATCATACGATACATATCAGGCATCAGACAGGCATTTTTATGCTGTTCCTGCTGTTTCTGTTATTTACCGGGACGGCATGTGCTGTGTCGGAAGATCCGGAACTTCCTCCGGAAACGGAGTGTACTACAGAATTTCAAAATTCTGGTCATTCTAAAACATCTACAAAAACCGAATCTGTCAAACAGAATTCTTCTGAAATTTCAATTTTCCAGGAAATTGTTACAGAAAATTCAGAAAATTTAAAAAATTCAGAAAGTTCGGAAACAATTCCGGAAACTTCCGAAATCCCTGATGTGATAGAAATCCCGGAAAGCATTCTTCTGGAAGATGTCCCCTATTATTCACAGGAATACATCCTTCCCACCGGGTGCGAAATCGTCAGTGCCAAAATGTTGCTGGAATATTATTCCCACCAGGAAACCGAAATAGATGACATGCTCTCCGTAATCTCCTGTCAGTCTTTCCGTCAGGAGCATGGCAGACTTTATGCACCGCACCCCGAAGACGCTTTTATTGGCAATCCTTACAGCGAATCCGGCTATGGATGCTTTGCTCCGGTCATTGTCCGGATGCTCAATCATCTTCTTCCGAAACAGTACCGGGCGGTAGACACTTCCGGAACAGATCTGCAGGAACTTGCACAGACCTATCTCCCACAAGGGATGCCCGTCCTGGTCTGGGCAACCATTGGCATGTGGAATCCGTCACCCACGACAATCTGGTATCTGTATAATTCCAGAGGTTACGCAACAGATCATCAATTTCAGTGGCTTGCAAACGAACATTGCATGGTCTTGATTGGCTATGATGCAGATTATTACTATTTTCAAGATCCCTATGAAAGCAACGGCACAATGAAATTCCGGAAAGATATTTCCGAAAAACGCCATGAAGAAATTGGCAGTTACAGCGTTGTAGTCATGGAAAAATCAGAGCAATCTAAATAATTCAATATAATCTAATATCAGAAAGAAGTTCGATAATTTGGCAAAAAAAGATAATTCTCCGAAAATTCAGTTCGTCTGCTCAGAATGTGGCTGGGCTTGCTCCAAATGGAACGGCTGTTGTCAGAATTGTGGTGAATGGAATACACTCCAGGAAATCACACCTATGATTCATAATGCAATCAGTTTAGATTCCCTTGCGGATTTCTCCGGAAAAATCCGTGCGATTTCCCAGATCGACACACAGAACGAAATCCGCTATCATACAGGTTCTGGCGAACTCGACAGAGTGCTTGGCGGTGGTCTTGTCAAAGGTTCTATTGTATTATTAGGCGGTGAACCCGGTATCGGAAAAAGTACACTCCTGCTGCAAATTTGTCAGTTCCTCGGCGAAAATCATATTATTTTATATATCTCCGGCGAAGAATCCGGCAGACAGATCCGGCTTCGGGCGGAACGGCTGCAAGTGCTGTCAGAAAATTTACTGGTTCTGATTGAAAATAATGCCCAGACCGTCTGCGATGCCATCCATGCCAAAAAACCGGATGTTGTAA
>CAMWJT010000041.1 GCA_947174625.1 uncultured Ruminococcus sp. | reverse complement strand
GCTGTACCGGCAAGGGCAACGACCAGGATCGCTATGAACTTGCCATCAAGCCTTATGCGCCGGAGATGGAAATCATTGCACCGTGGAGAATCTGGGATCTGAAATCCCGTGATGAAGAAATTGACTATGCCGAAGCGCATAACATTCCGTTAAAGATCAACAGAGAGACAAATTATTCCAAAGACAAGAACATCTGGCATCTGTCCCATGAAGGTCTTGACCTGGAAAATCCGGCAAATGAACCGCAGTATGAAAAGCCGGGATTCCTGGAAATGGGTGTATCTCCGATTCAGGCACCGGACAAGCCTGTTTATGTGACAATCCATTTTGAGAAAGGCGTTCCGACTGCCATTGACGGAAAAGAGATGAACGGTACAGAGATCGTCACCACACTGAACAAGCTCGGCGGTGAAAACGGTATCGGTCTGGCTGATCTGGTAGAGAATCGTCTTGTCGGCATGAAGTCCAGAGGTGTTTATGAAACCCCGGGCGGTGCAATCCTGTATCATGCACACGAAGTACTGGAGACCATCACAATTGACAAAGAGACTGCAAGAATCAAGCAGTATCTCGGCATTAAGTTTGCAGATATTGTCTATAACGGACAGTGGTACACACCGCTTCGTGAGGCAATGAGCGCATTTGTAACAGAGACACAGAAAACAGTCACAGGTGATGTCCGTCTGAAACTCTACAAGGGCAACATCATCAATGCCGGTGTGACATCTCCTTACACGCTCTATGATGAAGAAGTTGCAACGTTTGATGCTGACGAAGTCTATGACCAGAAGGACAGCGCAGGATTTATTAATTTGTTCGGTCTGCCGATCAAAGTCAAGGCACAGCTCGACAAGAAGCGTGCAGAGAAGAACGCTGAATAATTATTATAATTATTATATCAGATTATTATAGTATAGTATTTGCAGAAGCTCGGAGATGACTGAAAATTTTGAATTTTTCAGAATCTCCGGCATTTGCATTTTATCACCGGAGGAAAATTATGGCACTTTGGGCAGGAAGATTTTCAAAAGAAGTTGACAAAACCGTCAATGCGTTCAATTCATCCATTGCGTTTGATGCCAGAATGTACCGTCAGGACATTCAAGGCAGTATTGCTCATGCGACAATGCTCGGAAAATGCGGAATTATCGAGCAGTCCGAGAGCGAAGCCATCATTGCAGGACTCAGAAACATTCTGGATGAAATTGATAACGGAACATTAATATTTGATCCTAATGCGGAAGACATTCATATGTTCATCGAAGCAGAACTGACAAAGCGGCTTGGTGCAACCGGAAAGCGTCTGCATACGGCACGTTCTCGGAATGACCAGGTTGCATTAGACATCCGGTTATATCTGCGTGACGAAATGCAGGAAGTCCGGAAGCTTGTTCTGACGTTGGCAGAGACTATCTGCGAAATTGCGCAGTCTCACACGGATACAATCATGCCGGGTTATACCCATTTACAGAGAGCGCAGCCGGTTACATTCGCCCATCATCTGCTTGCCTATGCACAGATGCTCAAAAGAGACTGTGCAAGACTGGATGATGCCGTTGACCGTATGAATGAATGTCCGCTCGGAAGCGGTGCGCTTGCTGGGACGACATACCCGATTGACCGGCATATGACGGCGGAACTTCTGGGATTCCGTCAGCCTGTGGCAAACAGTCTGGACGGCGTGTCCGACCGGGATTTCTGTATTGAAATCTGCTGTGTATTGTCCATCCTGATGACACATTTATCCAGATTTTCAGAAGAAATTATTTTATGGTGTTCCTGGGAATTCAAGTTTATTGAACTGGATGACGCTTATGCGACAGGATCATCTATCATGCCGCAGAAGAAAAATCCTGATGTCACGGAGCTGATCCGTGGTAAGACCGGACGTGTCAACGGCGATCTGATGACATTGTTATCCATGATGAAAGGTTTGCCTCTGGCATATAACAAAGACATGCAGGAGGACAAAGAAGCAATTTTTGATGCCATTGACAATACAGAACTCTGTTTAAAAACATTTATTCCCATGCTGAAGACCATGCGTGTACTCAAAGAAAATATGAGAAATGCGGCAGCAAGGGGATTCATCAATGCAACAGACTGTGCGGATTATCTCGTCAAAAAGGGGATGCCGTTCCGGGATGCCTATAAAATCACGGGGACACTCGTTGCAGAGTGTATCCGGAAAAATCTGACACTGGAGACACTCCCATTGGAAGATTATCAAAGCATGACAGATTTATTTACAGAAGATATTTATCAGGCAATCAATCTGGGGACCTGTGTCCGGGAACGCTGTTCTTATGGTGCGCCGTCTCCGGAATCTGTACAGGAACAGTTGCATGAACTCCAGGATGATCTGAATTGGATGAAGCGATAAAATCATGAAAAAAAGACAGTTTGTGTTTATTTTTGCACTCACGTTTCTCAGCGTGATCATCTGGATCATCGGAGAAATCCTGATCGGGCAATTTATCAACAGTTTCGGACTCTCTGTGGGATGGGCAGTGTTCTGTCTGGTTGCCTGCTGTGCCTATAGTCTGTGGAAATGTCCGAGAGAACCGGAAGAATCAGAAGATTTTGAAAATTCAGAAAATCCGGAGCAAAAATAAATCTTAGAAAGGGGACAGATTAAAATGTCCATAAAAACAAAAGTATATATTGATGGACAGGCAGGGACAACCGGCTTGAAGATTGTCAGCCGGTTGGAACAGCGTGAAGATATTACGCTCCTGAAAATTGCGGAGCAGGATCGGCATAATCCCCAAAAACGTGCGGAGATCATGGCAGAATCAGATTTTACGTTCTTGTGTCTGCCGGACGATGCTGCAAGGGAAGCCATTGTACTTGCAGATGGCAATACCCGGTTAATTGACGCATCTACGGCACACAGGACGAATCCTGCATGGGCTTATGGTTTTCCGGAACTTGCACCGGAATTCCGGGAAAAGCTCCGGGATTCCCAAAAAACAGCCGTTCCCGGTTGTTATGCAAGCGGATTTATTTCCCTGTTATATCCCATGGTAAAACATGGATTACTCCCGACGGATTTCCCTGTATTTGCTTATGCAACATCCGGTTACAGCGGTGCAGGCAAGAACGCCATTGCGATCTATGAGAGTGAAGACAAACCGGAAGAATTTGATTCTCCCCGGCAGTATGCACTCAGTCAACAGCATAAGCATCTCCCGGAAATGCAGTTATTTTCCGGCTTGACCTACAAGCCGATGTTCAATCCAATTATTTGCGATTATTACAGTGGGATGGTCGTTTCTGTGCCGATCCAGACCAGAATGCTGGATCAGAAAATTTCTCTGCAACAAGTCAATGCCATGTTCTCGGCGCATTACCAGGATGCCAAGCTTGTGACTGTCAATCCGTTGTTGTCAGAACAGGAACAAAAGAGTTTTTTCTTGGCATCCAATACATTGAGTGGCAGGAACAAACTTGAAATTTTCACATTCGGGAATGATGAACAGATTTTACTCTGTGCAAGACTGGATAATCTCGGCAAGGGCGCATCCGGTGCGGCAGTCCAATGCTTAAATATTATGATGGGCATTGAGGAGACAACAGGGTTATTATAATTATTATTTATTATTTAATTATTGAGGTGTTTTAATCTTGAAACTCAAGAGTTTTAAAAATTTTGAATTTGTCTCCGGCGGTGTCTGTGCCGCAAAGGGATTCCTTGCGAATGGGATTCACTGCGGATTGAAAGCCGGAAGCAATCCGGATAAAAATGATCTTGCAATGATTTATTCTGCACAGGAATGTACAGCGGCGGCAATGTATACGACAAATAAAGTCCAGGGTGCGCCGATTGCCGTGACAAGAGAGCATCTGAAAAATGGCATTGCACAAGCTGTGATTGTCAATTCTGTCAATGCCAATACCTGCAATGCGGATGGGATTGTAAAAGCACGGAAAATGTGCGGACTCACAGCCGAGGCGTTACATATCCCAATGGAAAATGTGATTGTCGCATCTACTGGCGTGATTGGTCAGCCGCTCCCGATTGAGCCGATTAAAAAAGCAATTCCGGAACTAGCTAAAAATCTGAATCCACAGGGAAATACTGCCGCTGTCAATGCGATCATGACAACAGACACCGTCCCGAAAGAAGTTGCTGTCCGGTTTATGATCCAGGGAAAATTATGCACGCTCGGCGGAATGCTTAAAGGCAGTGGCATGATTCATCCGAATATGGCAACGACACTGACATTTCTTACTACGGATTGTGCGGTTTCATCGGACATGCTCCGGGATGCGCTCCGGGAAGTCGTTGCTGTGACGCTGAACCGTGTGAGCGTGGACGGCGATACATCCACAAATGATATGGTCTGCATTCTGGCGGACGGACTGGCGGAAAATCCGGAAATCCGGACAGCCGGAGAAGATTTTGAAATCCTGAAAGATGCACTGTATGCTGTTCTGATGAATCTTGCACGGATGATGGCAAGAGATGGTGAGGGTGCAACGAAATTAATCGAATGTTTCTGTGATGGTGCGCAGGATGACAGAACGGCGGAGATCGTTGCCAAATCCGTGATTACATCCAGTCTGTTCAAAGCGGCAATCTTCGGCGAAGATGCTAACTGGGGACGGATTCTCTGTGCAGTCGGTTATGCGCCGGCGGATTTTGATATTTCACAAGTCAATGTCGATCTGGGTTCTGAAAAAGGCAGGATTGCAGTTTGTCGGAACGGCGCAGGTGTGGAATTTTCGGAAGAACTTGCCAAAGAAATCCTTTCCGAAGAAGAAATTCTGGTATCTGTTACAATCGGGACGGGTGCAGGATGTGCTGTTGCATGGGGTTGTGATCTGACTTATGATTACGTCCGGATTAACGGCGATTACAGAAGTTAAGGGAGTTTTGAAAATATTATGGAAGAAATTAAAAATATTTCGAATGCTGTCCGGGCAAAAGTACTCAATGATGCTTTGCCTTATATCCAGCGTTATCATAATAAAGTTGTTGTAATTAAATACGGTGGTAATGCCATGACAAATGAGACGCTGAAACAGGCTGTCATGAGTGATATTGTATTGCTGACACTTGTCGGTGTGAAGCTTGTATTAGTGCATGGTGGTGGTCCTGAGATCAATGATATGCTCAAGAGATTAGGCATTGAAAGCAGATTTATTAACGGTCTGCGTTACACGGATGAAGCGACGATTGATGTTGTCAAGATGGTGCTTGCCGGGAAAGTCAACAAAGAACTGGTAACACTTCTCGGACAGACCGGCGGTCAGGCAATTGGATTATGCGGACTGGATGAAAAAATGTTGCTTGCAGAGAGAGCTTACGGCGAAAATGATGAAGATCTGGGATTTGTCGGCAGAATTGTAAAAGTCAATACCAAGCCAATTACGGATGCTCTGAATAATGATGTGATTCCGGTGATTGCTACCGTTGCATGTGACGAAAAGGGACAGGCATATAATATTAATGCAGACACAGCAGCTGCCCGGATTGCGGCGGAACTGAAAGCCGAAAATCTGATTTTATTAACAGACATTGCCGGATTACTCCGGGATAAGAATGATCCCCGGACGCTGATTTCTTCTGTGAATGTCAGTGAAGTACCGTTCATGAAAAAACGTGGGATTATTTCCGGCGGTATGATTCCCAAGATTGATTGCTGTGTGGAAGCTGTCCGTCGTGGTGTGAAAAAAACATCTGTGATTGATGGCAGAGTACCACATTCGATTCTGATTGAAATGCTTTCTAAAGAGGGAATCGGTACGCAGTTCCGATAATTTAAATCTAATTTAAATCATCATGAATTTTTATAATATTCTGGAGCTGATCCCCGTCCTGATCGGATTGCTCTGTGTGATTCTTGCATTTCTCCCGGAATGGCATCCCGGTAGGAAACAACTTGTATTTACGGATGGTGAAGTAATCTCCCGTGTCACACAAAAAATTTACCGGCATCACAGCGAAGTGGAAATGTTTGCACCGGTTGTGAGATACCAGACAGAACAGGGAGAACGGATGATTACCAGTCAGCATTTTGTCCCGGAATGGCAGTATTCATGGAAACGTGGCGACAAAATCCGGATTTGTTACAGCAAAATCAATCCGGATCGGTTCCGGATCTGTCGGGACAGCAAGTCGCAGTGGCGCAGGATGATGCTGTGTACGTTCGGAATCGGGACAATCCTCGCAGAAATTGTATTATTACTGCAATATCAATAAAGGAGCTGTTTTTTTTAAAATTATGAATATTATGCAACAGTCTGATTCTTATATTATGCCGACTTACGGAAGGAATCCCGTTGTCATTGAACAGGGAGCAGGCGCAACTTGTTATGATGCAGACGGCAAAAAATATATCGACTTCGGGAGCGGTATCGGTGTGACTTCTCTTGGATACTGCAACCAGGTCTGGGCGGATGCTGTCTGTGAACAGGTCAGGAAACTCCCTCATGTTTCTAATCTGTATTACCATACACCGCAGGCAGAACTGGCTGAGAAATTATGCCAGATGTCTGGTTATCAGAAAGTGTTTTTTTCTAATTCCGGTGCGGAAGCCAATGAATGTGCAATCAAGCTCGCCCGGAAATACAGTTTTGACAAGTATGGCAAGAACAGAAATAAGATTTTAACACTTGTCAATTCGTTCCATGGCAGGACGATTGCGACACTCTCGGCAACCGGTCAGGATGTCTTTCATAATTATTTCTTCCCGTTTGTGGGGGGATTCGATTATGTCGAAGCAAATAATATTGCAGATCTGCATGAAAAACTGGATGACACAGTTTGTGCAATCATGATTGAATACATTCAGGGTGAAGGCGGTGTGATGGCACTTGAACCGGCATTTGTTGCGGAAATCCGGAAAGTCTGTGATGAACGTGATATTCTTATGATTGCCGATGAAGTCCAGACCGGTATCGGCAGAACCGGTAAATTGTTCGCCGGAGAATATTATCATTGTCAGGCGGATATTACGACAGCCGCAAAGGGGCTCGGCGGTGGTCTGCCAATTGGTGCATGTCTTGCCAATCAGAAATGTGCGGATGTACTCAATGCCGGAGCGCATGGTTCTACGTTCGGCGGTAATCCGATTGTATGCGCCGGTGCTGTGAAAGTCTTGGAGTTATTAGAACAGGACGGCATGCTCGAAAGCATTCGGGATAAGAGTCAGTTCATCCGTGAGACACTCGCAAAGCTTGACGAAGTACAGGAAGTTTCCGGCATTGGTCTGATGGTCGGGATTTCTCTGAAATCCAAAAAAGCGGCGGATGTTCTGAAAATTTGCCGGGAAAATGGTCTGCTTGTCCTGACAGCAAAAACAAAAATCCGCTTGTTGCCGCCATTGACAATCAGCAGCGAAGAACTCCGTGAAGGCATGGAAATTCTTTGTCATGCAATCAATTCTAATACATAGACAGGAGGCGTAATTCATGGAATTGCAGGTAGTTTCAAAGGGTTCCGGAAAATATGCTGTCACGGATTCTGGTAACAGACCGCTTTACCTGATTACAAAAGCAAGAAAGATGTTCGGCAACCCGGTTACAACGCTCTCTGATGTCAGCGGCTATACGCTCTATACAATGAAACGTATTTCCACCAGAAGAAAACCAGAATATGAAATTCAGCTCAATGATAAATTTTTTATGAAAGTGCTTTGCAAGTCCATGTTCATTGATCCGAGTATTCAGTTTGAGGGCAATGTGATCTATGAGCTGAAAGGAAAGGAACACACACATTTTGATTTGTACCGGAATGATGTGATCATTGGCAGTCTGGACATGGCAAAGCAAGTAAATAATGAACTGACTTATCTGCTTGTGTTTGATGACCAGTATTTTGATGACTTTTTTCCGCTTTTCGCCGTTGCGGTGGATAAGTGTTTTGGCGAGATGAGCCGATAAATTATTATTACAGGAGTGAAGTTACATGAAGCATTTACTGAAGATGCTGGATCTGAGCCAGCAGGAAATTTTTGAAATTCTCGATCTGGCAGACAAATTAAAATACCAGACCAAGCATGACATCCCCCACCCTATGTTACAGGGGAAGACACTCGGCATGATCTTTCAGAAAGCATCTACCCGGACGAGAGTGTCTTTTGAGACGGGTATGTACCAGCTTGGCGGTTATCCGTTGTTCTTGTCTGCCAATGATCTGCAAATCGGACGTGGCGAACCGGTGCAGGACACGGCAAGAGTGCTGTCCCGTTATCTGGATTGTATCATGATCCGGACTTTTGCACAGAAAGAAGTGGAGGATCTTGCAGAGTACGGCACAATCCCGATTATTAACGGTCTGACGGATTTCTGTCATCCCTGTCAGGTATTGGCAGATCTTCTCACAATCCGGGAATATAAAGCCAATTTTGACGGTCTGAAAATGTGCTATATCGGCGACGGCAATAATATGGCGAATTCTCTCATTGTCGGCGGTCTGAAAGTCGGTATGAATGTATCTGTCGCTTGTCCGGATGATTACAGACCGGATCAGCAGGTGATGGATTTTGCAAAGGATTTCAACGGATTCTCGATCACAAACAGTCCTCTGGAAGCCGCACAGAATGCGGATGTCCTGATTACGGACGTGTGGTCATCCATGGGCATGGAGTCCGAAATTGAAAAGCGCAAGATTGCGTTCAAGGGTTATCAGATCAATGATGACATCATGGCGGCGGCGAAGTCCGATGCGATGGTGATGCACTGTCTGCCGGCGCACCGTGAGGAAGAAATCACGGCGAAAGTATTCGAGGCGCACGCAAAGGAAATCTTCGACGAGGCAGAAAACCGTTTACATGCGCAAAAAGCCGTTATGGTGAAGCTGATGCTTCCAGATGGCGAATAATTTTATCATAAAGTAAATAGTGAAGTAAACTGTGATGCTACAAAACAGCATCACAGTTTTTTATTATGTCTGCAAGCAAAAATGCTTGCAAAAAACATTCAAAAATAACTCATGAAT
>CAMWJT010000040.1 GCA_947174625.1 uncultured Ruminococcus sp. | reverse complement strand
ATGCGTATTCTCTCAAGCACTTGATGCAGGCAGTCAGCAAGATCACAGACTTTCTGGAGAGACACAAACAATGAACACGGCAAGCAATACCGGAATGCAGATGCAGATAAAATGTCATGCGAAGATCAATCTTTCTCTGGATGTCACAGGAATCATCCGGCATCAGAATCGGAATTATCATACATTAGATAGTATTTTTCAGTTGGTTTCTGTATATGATATACTAGGCTTGTCAGTGGCAGATCTTGAAACAGAGGAGAACGAAGATGCCAGGGAACTGATGAAAGAATTCTGGGGAGATCATAAAATTTTTCTGTTCTGTGACACACCGGGCATTCCCTGTGATGAAAGCAATCTGGCATATCAAGCCGCAGAATTATTTTTACAGCATTCCGGCAAAAAAGCGTTAGTCAAAATTCATTTAGAGAAATATATCCCGTCCGGTGCAGGTATGGGCGGAGGGAGTGCCGATGCCGCCGGAGTACTCTACGGTCTGAACCAGTTATTGCATACGGGATATACCAATCAGGAATTAAGAGAACTGGGTGTACAGCTTGGCGCAGATGTACCGTTTTTCCTGATGGGCGGGACGGCATTTGCACAGGGAATCGGGGAAAAATTAACCGGATTAAGACCCTGGAATGATCTGCCATTAGTGATACTCAAGGGCAGACAGAGCATTTCCACACCCGAAGCATACCGTGCGATTGATGCGCTTGTCAATCCGGTACATCCGGACACAGAGAGTATGTTAAAAGCAATTGCAACGCAGGATCAGGCATTATTATGCAGGAGCTGCGGCAATCTGTTTGAATCTGCGATCACCTGCGAGGATGTCACCCGTGCAAAACAGGCATTATTGACACATGGCGCAGAATGTGCCGTGATGACCGGGAGCGGTTCTGCTGTATTTGGCATTTTTAAAAATCAGGAATCCGCCAATACCTGCGCAGAATTATTAAAATCAAAATCAGAATCCGGATTTGATTTTGTACAGGCATGTCAGACACAGGAATTAAATTTTGAAAAATTAAAATAATCAGGAGGCGTTTCATCTTGCGGACACGAAAGATACTTGCCTGTATGCTGTGCGGTATCTTCGCAGCAACAGGAATATTACAATTACAAACGGATTCTTTCAGCGTATACGCTGAAGAATCTCAGGAATTTCAGGAATCTCCGGAAGATGCGACACTGCATCTTGGACGATTCTCCAATTATCAGGAATATGAGAATGCCATTGCTTCCGGCAGATTGTCTGCTGCCAATGAATCCAGTGCCGCAGAAGTCGTGGAGACTTTGCCGGGGTATTTTGATCTGCGCAAATTGGGACTGGTCAGTTCTGTGAAAAATCAGAAAAGTACAGGTACATGCTGGAGCTTTTCTGCGATTGCTTCCATGGAAACGAATCTGATTCAGAAATATCCCTGGATTAATCTGTCAGAATGGCATCTTGCCTATTATACTTATTCGCAGAAATTCGGCTTTCCGATTCAGAACGGCGGTACTCTGGATGATGTGTTTCAGCAGGGCGGAAATTATTACATGTTGAGTCCTATGCTCACAAACTGGCTTGGACCTGTCTCAGAATCTCTGTTTCCGTTCGGAGATGAATCCGTTCTTGATCCGGATGCGGACTGGGATACCTGGAAAGAAACAGCAGAATATCACGTTTCTGATGCAAGTGTCCTGGCATATCATGTCGGCGGTGATACCTTCCAGGAACAGCTTGACGCTGTCAAACAGGCTGTCTATCAGGGACATGCCGTCTCTATGAGTTATTATAACAAAACTTCCTGTTATCATCCGGAGACATTCGGGTATTATCTGGATTCGCCTGAAAAAACCGGCGGAAATTATCATGCTGTAACAATTGTCGGGTGGGATGATTCGTATTCTTCTGAGAATTTCAACACAGATCCCGGCATGAACGGTGCATGGCTGATCAAGAACAGTTGGGGACCTGACTGGGGCAACGATCATGGTTATTTCTGGATTTCTTATGCAGATCCGAGTATGGCGGAATTTTATTATCTGGAAACAGAACCTTTGCAGAAACATGACCAGATCTATCAGCATGACGATTACGGCTACTGGACGGCTTTTTCAGTGGGAGAGTCTGACAGGGTGGATTATATCTCCAATATATTCACAGCAGAAAAGGATACTTATCTGACATCCGTGATGCTCTGCACACCGATGCCGGGAGAAAAATATACCATTCATATTTACAGAGATTTAATCGAAGATACCAAGCCGTCATCTGGGACGGCTACACCGGCAACAACCGGAATATTATCCACTGCCGGTTATCACATTGTAGATCTGACAACGCCGGTGGAACTGACAGGGGGTGAAAAATTCGCTGTCGTCGTCCGGTATTCCGGCAGTTCCGGACAGCATATCGCTTGTGAAGCTTATACAAGTAATACTGTCACCATGTCGAACGGCGCTGTGTCGATCAGTGAAACCATGCTTTCAGAAAACATGATTCTTAGAGATTTCCATCCGGGAGAGAGTTTCTATAGTGCAAACGGACGAATCTGGCATGATATTTATGAAGAAGAACCAATTTCTAGCAGTTATACCATGTATGACGGCACGGAGGTTTCATCTTACACAAGATTGGGAAATATCTGTCTGCGAGCGCTTACGCAGGATGCCGGTGTTATTTTATTCTCGGAACAGAGCGATTCTCTCTCTATCGGGGAGGAAATCACGTTAAGCAGTCCGGAACAGGGCAATATTTATTATAGCATCAATAACAGCGAATACATGCTCTATACAGAGCCGATTATCATGCCCGATGAAGCAATCACGATCTCGGCTTATGCAGAAACAGAAGAACAGACTTATCCTGTTTTTGAAAAGACATATCAGGTGCAGGAAGCCATGCTGTCAAGCGTGATGTATCTTCAGGACGGTCATGCGTCTTATCTGAAATTTGCAGAACAAGCACCGCATCAGTATGCAGTCCATTGTCATACAGCACCGGACGTGAACCAGATCAGCTTATTACCCATGACAACCGGGACAGTGACATGCGACGAAACAGCATCAGCATTATATTCTGGAACAGAAGCCGAATTTGATATTACAGAACAATATAAATTAACATTGCATGTCTCGCAGGATAACATGATTGACACGGAGTATATTATCTATTTGCAGGATATGGAGCTAGGCGATGTGAACGGAGATAATGCGATTAATGCGGAGGATGCGGCGGCAGTTCTGGTGTATGCCGCATTGATAGGCACAGGAGAAGACCCCGAACCGAATGCAGACTGGTTAGATCTGGCGGACTATAATCAGGACGGCAGTATCAATGCAGAAGATGCGGCGGGCATTCTGGTGTATGCGGCATTGTATGCTGTCGGCATTTCATAAAAATTAATCAAAAATCAATTAATTTACACAGTTTATACAGAAAGGATTCTGGATTTATGATAAGTCATTACCTGGTAGGAGATAACATGCTGTTTCTGGCGGCGGCAGTCATCAGTTTTGGGCTGACACTGGGGGGGATTCTGGGACTTTCCCGGTTTCTTCCCAAGGATCACGGACGGGAATTCGCTGTAAATGGCGCTTTGTCAAAGGGCAAGGCAAGGGGTGCAGGATTAATCCTGATTCTGGCATTGATTGCGTCCGGAGTCGTCTGTCTGCCGCTGACGATCGAATATATGATTTATTTCGCCGCTTTGTTTGTGGAAATGATGAGCGGTTACCTGGATGACGCTTCTGAAACACCCTGGGGAGAACTCAAAAAAGGCTTGATTGATCTTGTAGTTGCCGCAGGTGTTTCCTTCACAGTCTATTATTTTCACGGCGGGACAGTCCTGCTGCCAATCCTGGGACTGGAGCTGATCATTCCTGCGCCGGTTTATATCATTCTGGGCATTATTCTGATCTGGGCAAGTATTAACGTCACGAACTGCGCCGACGGTGTGGACGGTCTATGTGCAAGTTTATCCATTGTAACGCTGACAAGCGTGTTCTTCCTGATGCAGATCATGCAGAATGCTTTTTCGGAATCCGGTTCTATGTTTGTCTGGATTGCAATCTTCATGCTGATTGCTTATCTCTGGTTTAACTGTTCTCCGAGCAGTATTCTCATGGGTGATGCAGGATCAAGAGCCATTGGCTTGCTGATTGCTGTGGCATTCATGCTCACCGGGATGCCGTTTCTGTTCATCCCCTGTGCATTGGTATTAATTTTAGATGGCGGTCTGGGACTTGTCAAATTAACGATTCTGAGAATTACCAAATCCAAGTCTTTCATGAAGAACATCCGGACACCTTTGCATGATCATACCAGAAAAAACAAAAACTGGAGCGACACGCAGGTTGTTACCCGGTTTGTACTGCTCCAGATTCTGCTTTGTATAACGGTCATTCTGCTTGTGGGACGGTTGTCAGTTCTGTAATGCTGTCTGCAATTTCTTTGAAAACAGGCGCAGCGGCAGTATTGCCATAACCGCCGTCTTCCACCAGGACAGTAACGGCATATTCCGGATTGTCAATCGGGAAATAGCCTGTAATCCAGGCATGACAGAGTTCCTGTCCGTCTTCGTCGTAACGTCCGGTCTGTGCCGTGGATGTTTTCGCCGCTGCAAAGACTGTCTCCGGGATGGCATTAGAATTGGGATTTTCATTGATTGCCGAAACCATCATGTCCCGGAGATAATAAGCGGCATTGCGTTTGATTGCCCTGGCATACATGGGAGAACGCTCGTCTTGTATTAAATTATTATTATTATTATTATTATTTATTATGCCCCTGACAAGTCTTGCAAGGGGCATATTTCCATTATTGGCAATGCCACAAGTCATCTGCGTGACTTGCAACGGTGTTGCCGTTAATAATCCCTGTCCGAAACAGAAATTTGCCATTTCCGCCGGTAATGCAAGATCTTTGATGCCGGGGAGTGTTCCGCTGGATGAAACAATGCTCCGGGACAAGACAATCTGTCTGCCAAATCCGAAATCCTGTGCTGTCTCACGCATCAGCGCCGATTGTAATAACTGGCTTAACTCTACAAAATACGTGTTGCAGGATTGTATCATCGCATCTTTCATGGTTAATTCTCCATGTCCGCTGAGATCATGACACCGGAAAATCTGTTTCCGGATTTGCGTACTCCCGGTACATTCTGCCGTGAAGTCCTGCAAATTCTGTGTGTATGCCGCCGCACAGGTCATTAATTTAAAAATGGACCCTACGTTATAGGCATATAAACAGCGATTAATCAAGGGAGAATCCGGATTACTGAGGGCATCCCCGATTGCATCCGGCGCATAATCCGGAAAGCTTGCCATTGCCAGGACATCCCCGGAATGGACATCCATTACGACAATTGCGCCTTTTTCGATTGCCTGTGCTTCACAGATTGCCTGAATATCCCGGTCAAGCGTTGTCACAATGCCGGGATTTTTATATTCTGCCGGTGAGATCACCGGTTCTACACCGGGGAGTATCTGCCGGACGGCATCTACTGTATACGAAACACTAATCAGATCTTCTTCCTGCCGGAGAATTTCATCAAAATCAGATTCTAAACCGGTAATTCCGGTATGTTCCAACGTGTAGCCAATCACATGCGGTGCAATGGAATTCTCAGAATACCGCACAGGGACTTCCAGAATGGTAATATCCGGATCAGGAATTTCCGTTGTATCGACTTCACAGCAGAACGGTTCTGCATCGGGATCTTGCAAAGCTTCCAGGATGGGCATGATTTCACGGACATGGGGGAGCAATGCCGTAATCGAATCCGGTGTGGGATTGACAAACGCATAATAACTGGAATCCTGATTGACAAGCGGCTGTAAGTTTCTGTCGTAGATTGTCCCCTCTACAGAACCGGCGGTTACTGTAAGCTGATTCTGTTGAGATGCTGTCTGCAAATAGGCACTGTTTTTCATATAGAAAGCGAGATTTGCCACAAGGACGGCATTCCCAAGGATGAGGACAGCGCCCAATGCTGTAATTTTTTTCGTATACATTGCAAAAATTCTCCTTATATTGGTCATATTTCGGTTAATTCCAGTATGGGAGAATTTTGCTATAATAATCTGCATATTTTTTTTGTTTTTTTAAATTATGACCATACTGCCGTACGGAATCGTTTCCAGAATTCTGCGACACGTGGCAATACTTCCTGCGTGATCGTATCTCTGGAACTGCCATGCCAGCAGACAATTAATTCTTCGGTCTCTTTCTGATACTGGAGCGGTTCAGCAACGGATTGCTGATAATAGATAAAATACTCACTGTTCTCATATTGCATGTACTGTAGATAATCTTTCCGGAAGATCTGTGCTTCTGATGGATAATGGTTCTTTTTCCGGAACAGAAACCGGATGACATAATTTGGGAACGACTTCCAGGGCTGGCGCCACTGGGAATGTTTCTGCAAAGCCATTTTTTTGGCTTTTTCGATATTCATCTCATTTCCCAGAGGGATATAATACAGGTGATAATCTTCGCCGTTGGTTCGTTTGTGTGTTTCCGGATAGAGAATCGTCTGTTGCAGGACGGACAGATACAAGGCAATGGAATTCCATCCGTGTTTTTTTTCAGGATTGATTTTGTCCGCCTGATAGATCCAGTGACTGACATAATTCCCGTGACTGATGGTAATCACAGCAATGTTCTGATAATCGCTAATTTGCATAAAACTCCCCCCTGGTTTCTGAAATTTTATTTCATGCTTTGATATTTTAATATTCCAATAAAATCGTAAAAGGTCCGTCATTGCAGAGTTGTACCTGCATATCCGCACCGAATTCACCGTGTTGTACGGATTTGACTTCCGGTTTTAGCAGATTGATAAAATACTCATAGAGATGCCGGGCAAGTTCCGGCTTTCCGGCATTGGTGAAGCCTGGTCTGTTGGATTTGCAGTCTGCATAGAGCGTGAATTGAGAAATGACCAGGATTTCGCCGTCAATGTCTTTGATAGAAAGATTGGTTTTTCCGTCAGAATCGGCAAAAATCCGGAGCTTGATTAATTTTTGGACTGATTTTTCAACAGTCTGTTCCGTGTCGTCCTTGCCGACACCGAGCAATACAAGATAGCCTTGACTAATCTGACCAATGATCTGCTGATTGACGGCAACGGATGCGGATGTAACTCTCTGGATCACAAGTTTCATAAAAAGATCCCCCAATTTTTAAATTTTTTCCAAATCTGACCCATTATAATTATAACATGGTTTCCTGGAAAATGCAAGTGTTTTTACAAAAAAATTTAAAAATTCAAAATTTCAGAAACAGAAAATAATTGGCGCAGGGGCTTGCATTTCCGGGAAAAATATAGTATAATAATATCATAATAAAACAGATGAGAGATTGGGGGTGGTCAGGCATGAAATACAATCTCGATCAAAAAGTAAAAGAGGACATTATCAGAATTGCAAAAAAAAATGAGATTAAAAAAGTGATTCTTTTCGGTTCAAGGGCAAGGAAAACAAATTCAGAAAGAAGTGATATTGATCTTGCAGTAAGTGGCGGAAATATACTTGATTTTTATTATGATCTGGAAGAAGAGGCATGGACTTTACTTCTGTTTGATGTTGTCAATCTTGACAGGGGTATTCATGAAGAACTGCAAGCAGAAATAGACAGGGATGGAGTTTTGTTATATGAAGAAATATGATAATTTTTGTAAAGCATTGGCAAATCTGAAAGAGGGTTCTGATCTGGAAGAACCATATTCCGTTGTAGAACAGACGGGAATTGTGGGACTGTTTGAGATCTGTTTTGAACAGTCGTGGAAATTGATGAAGGAAATTCTGGAAGAACATGGCAGATCGGATGCGAAAAGCGGTTCGCCGAAAGCTATTCTTAAAATTGCTTATCAGTGCGGAATGATAGATAATTGTGAAGATTGGCTGGAATTATTGGAATCCAGAAATATTTTAGCGCATACATACAGTGATGAACAAGCTTTGTCTGTCATCAGAAAGCTGAAATCAGAGTATCTTTTTTTGTTTGAGCATCTGAAACAGATCTTAGATGAAAAATGGTTTGTTAATTAAATTTAAAAATTGCAAGAAAGGATGAAAAATCATGCCGCATATCAGTATCAAAATGCTCAAGGGCAGAACCGAAGAACAGAAACGGCTTGCCGCTGAGAAATTAGCGCAAGCATTAATAGAATCCATTGGCTGTTCTCCGTCGCATGTGTCCGTCTCCGTGGAGGATTTCACCCCGGAAGAATGGCAGGAACAGTACAGAACAGAAATTACAGAGAATCAGGAAAATTTAGTGATCAAGCCTGATTACAGACCAGAGGATGTGTTATAATTTATGGGGATTGTACTAGCATCTGGTTCACCCAGAAGACAGGAATTGTTAAAATTCATCACGGATGATTTTGAGTTGTGTCCATTGTCTGTAGATGAAACGCTCCCCCAGGGGATGCCCGTAGAAGTAGCGGCGATGTTCCTGGCAGACAAGAAGGCAAAAGCCGGAGCGGAGCTGTTCCCGGATCAGATTGTAATTGGCTGTGATACAATCGTGATTCTGGATGATGCAATCATGGGCAAGCCGAAAGACCGGGATGACGCATTTGCCATGCTCCGGAAGCTCTCCGGAGAAACGCATACAGTTATGACAGGTGTTGCATTATATTATGGCACAAAATCAAGTGTATTCACGGCAGAGACACAAGTGACGTTCTATGAATTATCTGACGAGGAAATCCATGCGTATTTAGATACCGGAGAACCGTTCGACAAAGCCGGTGCTTATGGGATCCAAGGCAAAGGCGCACTGCTTGTGCGTTATATCGAGGGAGATTATTTTAACGTTGTGGGACTGCCGATTGCGGCATTATCCCGGAATCTGAAACAATTTGAAAATGCTGTGAAAAAGACGAGAATTTTATTTCACAGACCGACAGCGAAAAAATTTCCGGAAAATAATTGACTTTCCGGGAAAAATCTGCTATACTGGTATATAAT
>CAMWJT010000039.1 GCA_947174625.1 uncultured Ruminococcus sp. | reverse complement strand
GTATGTGGATTTTTAAATTATGTTATGGATTGCTTCTGCTTGGTCTGGCAGTGTTCTATATTTTGTATATTGATTCCCTGGCACTTGTGATTTTGCTGACAGCGCTGATGCTCCCGGTATTCCTGAAATTCTGTCTGCTTTGGTTAAAAGGGAAATCTCATGCGTTTTTGAGTTGCAATGCAGATACCTGTACTGTCGGGAAATCCATCCCGGTGTCTCTGATGATTGAAAATGCCTGTCCGTTATCATTCCCAAAAGCCATTGCGGTTATCCGGATACGGCATGTATTCAGCGACAAATCCGAGCAGATTCGGTTAAAATTCCCTGTGCATGGCAGAAATACAACAAAATTAACATTCTGGATCAATGCAGAATGCTGTGGTGCGGTAACAATTTCACTGGAAAAAATCCGGGTATTAGATTATTTCTATCTGTTTCACACGAATTTAAAAATAAATCTGACAAAACAGCAGGGACAACTGGAATTACTTGTCATGCCGGAGAAATTAACAGTTACTTTGCAGGAACAGGCAGAAGCCGTCTATGCACCGGAAAGCAATCAGCATGCAACGAACAGACCCGGTGATGATCCGTCCGAAATTTTCAACATCCGGGAATATCATGCCGGAGATGCCGTCAGCCGGATTCACTGGAAATTAAGTTCAAAATCCGAAGAAAATTTATTTATCAGAGAATTTGGCTATCCCATCGAAAAAAGAATTTTGCTGATTGCAGAATATCTGCCGCAGGCTGTTACAGATGATCTTCAGAGAATGCAGCAGGCACAGGCAATTTTAACATTGATCTATTCTGTAGCGTGTGAATTTGCAGAATATGCCCGGCAGAATCCGGAAATCTGTACAAGCCTGGTGTGGTATGACGGTTCACAGGATCAGTTTATCAGCCATGAATTAAAAACCCCCCAGGATCTGGAGCAGATTTTCAGGGCGCTCTATCATACATTGCATTGTATGACACTGAAAGCACAGATTCTCCGGGATGCCCTCACCGGACAGGCATTTTCATCCGTCACCATGATCACCAATGATCCCGGAGAAGAATCACTCCGGATTCTGGAACAACAGGTAACGGCAAATCAAAAAAATCTGCTGATTCTGAAATCAGAGCATGCAAAAGCATTTCCGGAACTCCATTCCGATCAGGTGACTTTGCAGATCATTTCCCCGGAGATCCTCCAGGAAGAAACGCAGGACATTCCGGAAATTATTTTATAAATTAAATAAAATTAAAATATTAATTACTTAAAAATGAGGTCAATTACCATGAAACAACCTGTTTCTCTATCAGAAAGCGGTGTCCGGATTGAAAGCACGCTTTCTATGGCTTTGCAGAAAAGCAATCGGAATCGCAGAAAAGGCTTGTTGCTGCTTGTTGCGTTCGTTGGCGTATTCAGCAGTATATTTACATTCCTGAGTATGTTTTCCCTGGCATATTCCCTTCCCGTGTTTCTGACGGCTGTTCTGTTGTTATTCGCATTCTTTTCCTGGTGTGCATTGAAACCGGATCACAATTTTCTCCCGATTCTCCTTGCAGGACTTCTCTATTTCTTTCTGTTTCTCAAACAGAAAGCCTGTATTTCCAACGGGCTGATGTATCTGACAAACACGATCTGTCAGACCATCTACATGACGGATTGGGAATATTTCTCCATTGATCCGGCGTATTCTGAAACCACAAGTGTGACATGCGTTTTGTGTTTTCTGATGTTTCCGATTATCTGGATTCTGTGCTTTGCCATTCTGCGTTATCAAAATTTTTTCCTGAGTCTGCTTGTGACATTTCCATTTGTGGAAATCGGTCTTTTCTTCGGAATCGTCCCGAATCATGGCTTTGCCCTGTCCCTCGTGGCATTCTGGTTCACAATGATGGCAGTCCAGATGGCAAGTTCCGGCATCACGCACAGCAGTAAAACTGGTTTCCTGAGACGAAAAAATGTATTCTTCCCGGTATCTTCCATGCGGTTCATGCTCCCTGAAACAATCGGCATTTCTGTATTATGCAGCATATTAGCATTATTGCTTTTTTCAGAATGTATTCTGAAAATCACGGATTACACCCGTCCGGAACAGATTAAGACATGGCGGTCGGATTTTCAGGATTATGTCTCTTCTCTGGAATTTGCCGGTAAAATCCCCGGAAATTACGAAAGTTCCTCCGGGATCTATGACGAAAATCAAGAAATGATCGAACTGGGCGCACTTGATGAGAGAATCTATCAGGATACACCAGTCACAAGCGTTTCTTTCTCCGACAATCCTCACAGCCGGATGTATTTCAAATACAGAACAGGGCACGTCTATACCGGTAAAAACTGGGAGGCACTGCCGGAAGAAAGCTATCAAAATGCCGCTATTTTTGATATTTTTTCTCAAATAGATTATTACCCGGAGGAATTTTTATATCATACAGCGCCTGGCATGTGGGAAATGAAAGTTTCCCTCTATAATGCAACGGATGTCTTAAAAAAATGCGTGCCTTACGGATTTCAGAAACATGGCAAAATCACATGTCACCATGATATGATAACAACAGAAACAGATACTTATCTGATTACAAGTGGTGCAGATTATGAAACGTTGTTTTCTAATCTGAAATATCTCAGTGCTGTTACAACAGAATCATTATTGTATGAGTATTGCCAATATTTTGACATCAACTATCATGATTCTATCTTTCCAGAACTGGTTACTGGACATGAAAATTCAAAAATCTGGGTAAGAAAAAATTATTGGTCTGACAGATCTTGTCACAAAATCTGTGAAGCCGGCATTCTTTGCGGTGCGGGTTATTCGGATTTTGTTTCTGAACAAGAAACTACGCTCCCCGATACACAGGCAATGCAGGCGCTTCGTACTGTGTATGCAGATCTTTTCACGGATTTTAATGCCGCAACCGCAACACCGGCAGAGACAATCCGGAAATTACAGGAAATCCGGAACAGAATCTGTCAGGATGTCAATTATACGCTCTCTCCGGGAAAGACACCGGCGAATCAGGATCATGCGGCATATTTCCTGCTGGAAAACAAACAGGGTTATTGTGAACATTATGCGACTGCCGGGACGATCCTTGCAAGGATGGCAGGCATTCCGGCACGATACTGTGAAGGCTACATGCTGGATTGTTCCAATCCGGGGACTTTGCAGAAAATAGAATCCGAATCCGGCAAAATCAGCTTTGATGCGGAAATCCTGGACAGCAATGCACATGCCTGGACAGAAATTTATCTGGACGGCATTGGTTGGATTCCGTTTGAATTCACATTCTCTTATTTTACAGACACCATGACTGTCATAACAGAACCGGCAGACTTGACAGAATTGACAGAATCCTCAGAAGTTACAATGACCATAGCGCCGGATTCTGAAATCACGGAATTTTCTGAAAATTCACCTGAAAATTCTCTTGAAAATTCCACAGAGCACGCATCCGGAAGTCTGACAGAAACCAATCCCCGGAATCTCTCCGGAAAATGGATTGTGATTTTATCCGTCCTGATCCTGTCGGCAATTTTCTGCCTGATCACATTGATTTTCCGGATTGTCAGATTATTGGCACTCCGCAGACGTGCCGGATTGTTTGCACAGGATGACCAGAAAGCCGCAGCGCAGTCCGTTTACGCTTATTTTACGGATCTGTTATCGGAATGCGGTGTCCATGCACATTCTGTTACGATCGGCGAACTGATCGAAGAATCAGAAGCATTATGCCATGAATTTATGAATTCAGAGCAATACAGCCTTTCGGTTGCCATTCAGCTCGGCGCAAAACTGCGCTACAGTCCACGTCCGTTATCCAATGGAGAACGGCATTATCTGCAACGCACAGCCGATACACTGGCACAGGGCATGTACGACAACGCAAAATTTTCAAGACGCTTTTATCTCAGATGGCTCCGGCATTATGTATAATTATTTATTCACAGGAGGTTTTTCGTTTCTATGTTTCAAAAAATAAACCTGAAAAGTTTCTGGTACACAAATCTGTTTTCCATTCTCACACTGTTTGTCGGGATTGTGCTGACTGCAAAACCGGATATTCTCACAAGTACCTGCAAAGTATTCGGCGGTATCATGACATTGCTTGGCATCATTTTCCTGATACTCTATTTTATCCCGAAGAAACGCTCTCCGGAACTGCGCAGTTATGGCATTACATTTCTGATCGCCGGCATTCTGCTTGCAATTATTCCCTCTCTGCTGAAATTTCTGATCCCGGTTCTGTTCGGAGGATGGATTCTGCTCAGTTCCCTGTCCGGGATCTATCGTAATTTCACATTCCGGGAGAACGTCCCGCATTGGTGGATCGGTTCTTTGCTCTGCTTCGCCAGCATGATCCTGGGCATTTATCTTCTGACAAGACCAATTACTGTCATGAACCAGACCGTCCGGCTGATCGGGATTGTCTTTCTCATTCATGCTGTTCTAAGAATAATTTCTACAATATTAGGCAGAAACGGCTACAAATCTGCTGCGCAGGATTTTGTAGACACAACCATTCAGGAGTAACAGGAGTAATTAGATTCTATGAAACATCGGATCAATTTCGGCTTTCATGCCTTTGCTGTGCCGTCAGCCGTGGTGGATAATCTGATTAAATTCGCAGATGAGACCAAATTAAAAGTATTACTCTATCTGCTTAGATACCCGGATCAGAATTGCAGTCCGGCACAGATTGCAAATTATCTGAATCTGAAGGAAGAACCTGTGCAGGAAGCATTAGAATGGTGGATGCAGGCAAATATTTTACAAGATGCTTCCCTGCCTGAACCAGATCATATCAAAACAAATTTTCCGTTCTCTGTTTCCGGAACAATGTCCCCGGTGATGCCGGAAAAAATTCCGGAAAAAATGCCGGAAAAAATTACTGAAGAAAATGCGCAGGAAAATTCTCCGGAGAATCTTTCAAAAATGCAAGCAAAAATTCAAGCTGTCAGCTCCCCGGATAGCTCCCCTGAACAGAACAAGACGGAAATCAGAAAAATTCAGCCTTCCCAAAATACCAGTAAAGAACTTGTCAGCATGTCCAACAGGGACATCACGGAAATGATTCGGCAGTCTTCTGCACTGCAACAACTGGTTCTGGATTCGCAAAATTATTTTCGGAGAGATCCCAACGCTATGCAGTTACGTTCTCTGATCTGGATGCACGAATATCTTGGACTGCAAAGCACTGTGATTCTGATTTTACTGGAATACTGCAATTCTGTGCAACAAATTCATAGTATACAATATATTGATAAACTTGCTTACAGCTGGTGGAATGATGAAATTCTCACAGAAGAAGATGCCCAAAGACAAGTAACTTATCTTCTGGAATTTCATAGTTATGTGAATTATATCCGACGTTTATTTGAAATGGATGCCAAACCGACAAGCAATCAAAGAGAACTGATAGAACGATGGCAACAGGCAGGTTATCCGGAAGAATTGCTTCAGTACGCACATGATCTGACAGTAGAAGGGATTGGCAGAGTGAATTTTAAATATATTGATCAGATTCTCCGGGACTGGTCGGAACATAACATCACTACCAGAAAACAAGCACAGATCAACCGTAAAAATTATATCAAAAAATTAGCTGAAAAAGAAAAATCCGGGAAAAAATCCGGAAACAAGAAAATCAGCAAAAACAACCAAATGTCAAAAGAAGAATTGGACAGTTATCTTTCTCTTGGCATGCGGTTCATAGAAGAGGAGGATAAACAATAATTATGAGTCAGACCGCTTTTCAGAGAGCTTTGCAGGAAGTTTCAGACCGACGTATCCGGGCGCAGAAGATGCAGGAAGATCGTTGTCAGGAAATTGAAGAAAAAATTCCGGAAATTGCAGAGATTAACCGGACGCTTTCTCAGACGATTTTCCGGATTATGAACGGAGAAGATTTTGAGACAATCAAGAAACAGAATCTTCAAGCACAACAGATTTGCAGAGACAAGCTGAAAGAACATCACTATCCTGGCGACTATCTGGATCTTCATTATACTTGTCCGGCATGTTGTGATACGGGTTATGTCAATAATGGGGAGTATTGCGAATGCGTGAAAAAATTAGCATCCGACTATGCTGCGGATGATATGCACAAAATATCGCAAATTCAACTTTGCAGTTTTGCAGATTTTTCACTGAGTTATTATCAAGAACCGGAAACAAGCAAATATTATGCCTATGTCAGTCAAATTCTTAAGTTCTGTCAGGACTATGCTGCAAATTTCAGTCTGGATTCGCAAAGTTTACTGTTCTGGGGAGAACCCGGAACAGGAAAAACACATTTATCTTTGGCAATCGTGACAGAAGTCTTGAAAAAAGGCAATACCATCATCTATGATTCCATCGGAAATTTATTATCCAAAGTAGAAAAAGAACATTTCCAGAAGCAGGAAACGCTGGAAACAGATACTTTGCAATTACTACTGGACACGGATCTGCTAGTTATGGATGATCTGGGGACGGAATTTCAGTCTTCTTTTTCTCTTTCTGCACTCTATACGATTATCAACACCAGAATTAACCGACATCTGCCGACGATCATCAGCACCAATCTGGAGCCTGAGGAAATGACAGAGATGTACCAGTCCAGAATCACATCCAGATTATTTAAGGTCTATCAAACTATAAAACTTGTAAATGTGGATGTAAGAAAGAAAAAATCAGAAAAAAACAACTTAACTATGCACTTTGAGTAAAGAATCCCCCCGCCTTTTCCGGCGGGGGCTTTTTTAGAAATCAATCTATCTATCTATTTATCCTACGACAACATAATCCGCCACAACATAACCGGTGAATTGATCCCATGTGACAACATACCAATTGTTGACATTCCCGTAAATTGTAACAGAAGAACCGTTCGGAATAGAAGTAATAAAATCACCGTTCGGACTTGGAAAATTCCGGAGATTCAGACCGGATCCGTCCGTGACAACAACGCCTTTGACGACTGCAACCGGCGAAACAAACGGCAATCCGAAATAATCGCACAGGGAAGACACCAGATTTCCGGCAATTGCATTCAGATTATTCCGGATCCAGTAAGCATCTTCCGGATTATCATGATAACCAAGTTCACATAGTACAGCGACTGCATTCGTCCTGGTCACTTCTCCGAGTGTCGTCGTTGGTCTTGCCGTCACTTTTTCCGGAATCGGATAAATGTTTTTCAGATCGTTTGCAATCGTAATTGCCAGTTTTTCACTGGACATGCTGTAAGGTGAATAATAAATATCAATTCCACGCAATTTGCCTGCCATGTCTTCCGGAGCAGCATTGCTGTGCAGTGCAAGATGCAGATCATAGTAATCCGCATTAGAATCTGCAATTGCACCGGCGGCATTCCGGGCAGGATCATTTCTGACAAAGGCAATTCCGCTTGCTTTCAGATAAGGTTCCATCGCATCAGCGAGCAGATTCATGTACTGCTCCTCTGTACCGCCGTCTACATAAGGATTCCATTCCTGTGTGGACGGACTTAAGAAAATTTTTGGCATAAATCGCAACATACTCCTTCCGGGGAATCCGCATTCTCGCTCCCCTGCTGTATTCTATGCAGAAAACAGCGAAAAAGTGCCGGACAGAACGTCCGGCATTTATTAGATTTAATTTAATATTTAATCTGCGACAAATCCACTTCCAGTGTCTGATCTTCCGTGAAATAATAAATATATGCCTGTTTCACAGGTTCGCCAAGAATCCGCTCCATCGCTTTCTGATAGAAGCCAAGCTGTTTGCTGTATTTCCGGAGCAATTCTTCTGCCGGCTGGGATTGGTCCGTCTTGTAATCCAGAATTACCCAACCATCCGGCTCATGAAATAATAAATCCACTGTGCCGATGATAACTCCGTCTGTATTCTGATAATTTCTTGCAAATTCAGATTCTTCCGGCAATGCAAGATCCGCAATTCTGATAAATAATTGCTTTTCTTTTTCTACATGATCCGATGCGGAAATTCGCTGATAAATTGCGCTCTTGAAAAACGTTCTGAGCTTTTCTGTCCGGAGTGCACGGACTTCCAGATGCGTCAGACAGCCTTTTTCCTCAATCCGTTCTAATTCTGCTGTCAGATCTTGCTCTGCTTTCTGGAAATCCATAAACTGCATCATTTTGTGAATTGCCGTTCCACGAGCCTTCCCGTGCAATTTCCGGATTTTATCTTCCTGTGTGAGAAATTCCGGATCATGGATCTGTATCTCATTTTCTTCATGAGATAACTCCGTCACGCTGTACTTTGCTGGAAGAACTGCCTGTGCAGAATGATATGCAAAGTCAAGCTGTTTCCGGATGACTGTCATTGTCGCAGGATCCGGCTCTGCCTGGGGGATGATGAGATGCTGTTCCGGATCAGGCGCTGTCTGGATTTGCTTGTCAGGATTCCAGACAATATAGTTTGCAAGTTCAGAAGTCTGACCATTTCCGGAAAATACATCCCGGATGAAATCCCCTTGCCCGACGGAGTATAAAAACCACACAAGCCAGTCCTGCATGCTCTTTGCCTCTCGTGCTAATTTCGGCATAATCTCCGGATTGGTTTCAATCAGTGCGAGATTTTTGGATTTCATGGCAGAATTGTCCAAAACCAGAAATAATTGCTGTTTGGCTCTGGTCATTGCAACATAAAGCAAACGCATTTCTTCATGCTTCTCTCTCAGGGAACGGATAATATCCAGATAAGTAAATGCCACAGTTTTGATTTTCAGATACTGTTTCTGATCAAGCATCCGGAGTCCGAGCAGACCGGATTCTTCTGCAAGAACGCAGTCCGTTCCGCTTTTCGGACGATTCTGTGAAAAAAGACGATCCAGATTTGCGATAAAAATAAACGGATATTCCAGACCTTTTGCTTTATGAATTGTCTTGACGGAAACAGAATCAAAATTACTTGTAAGGGGATTTTTTGCTGTGAAATCTTCTGCATCTTCATTTTCTGCAAGATGATCCAGATAACGCAGCCAACCGCTGAGAC
>CAMWJT010000038.1 GCA_947174625.1 uncultured Ruminococcus sp. | reverse complement strand
AATATATAGAAAATAAAAAAATGGAGTCTGGAAATTTTTAGTTAAATATTTTAATTTAAGTAATAAAAAATTCTCATTTCAAGAATATTTTTTTATCAGATATTACTTAAAGTATAACTTTTGTGTTCGTTTAGTGAAAATTTCTAAAAAAATTTTCTCTATTTATGAAAAAATACAGTTGCATTTTTTGTCTTTCAATGTTATAATTAAGATACTGGAGTATTATGCTGAAATATTCTTGCAAATACAAACCAAATTTTATTGGAGGTGGTCGAATGAAAAGTTTTTCCTACGTTGCAACCACTGCTGCGGGTAAGCAGGTCAAGGGGACTATCAACGCTGAAGACGCAAGAGACTTTGCGGCAAAAGCCAAGGAAAAAGGGCTGACAGTTACCAAGTACGAGGAAAAAGACATCGAAAAGAAAAAGACAATTAAGAAATTCAGCACCAAAGACCTGGCGTTTAACTGTAGACAGCTTGCAGCAATGCTGACTTCTGGTCTGACGCTCGTGAAGGCTTTGGACATCCTCAGCAAAGAGCAGCCGACCGAGGACGCAAAGGAACTCTGGCAGAGCGTTTACGAAAACGTTCAGAAAGGTGAATCATTCTCCGATTCGCTTTCCCAGTACAGAGGTGTCTTCCCGGAATTCATGATTTCCATGGTTGCCGCCGGTGAAACTTCTGGTTCACTGGACACAATTTCACAGGATTTGTCGGATTATTACCAGAAACAGAACAAGATGAACAATACCATCAAGGGCGCTATCACTTACCCGATTATCTTAGGCGTACTCTGTATTGTGATCGTTATTTTCATGTTCGCTTTCATCATGCCGACATTCGCAGGTATGTATGAAAATCCCGACGATATGCCGGCGCTGACCAAAGTCATGATGGGCTTCAGTGACTCCCTGGTGCAATACTGGTATGTCTATGTCGCCATTGTCGTTGGTCTGATCTTTGCTTTCACGTACATTATGAAAATCCCAAGTTCCCGTCTTAAATGGGATAAACTTATCATCAAGGGTCCAGGTTTCGGACCATTGGTTGTAAAAGTCTACACCGCACGTTTTGCAAGCACACTTTCCTCTCTGTATTCTTCCGGTATTCCCATGGTGGACTGCCTGAGAAGATCTTCTGATATTCTGGGTAATCTCTATATTACCGAATGTTTCCAGAACGTTATTGATGAAGTAAAACAGGGCGAAACGCTCTCCGCTGCAATCCAAAGAACCGAAATTTTTGACTCCATGTTCTGCTCGATTATCTATGTCGGCGAAGAAGCCGGTGCATTGGATACCATTCTGAGTAAGACAGCTGACTACTACGACGAAGAAGCAGACTCTGCTGTTGGTCGTCTGGTCGGAATGCTCGAACCGGTGATGATTATCATCATGGGTGTGGCAGTCGGTTTGTTACTGGCATCTATCTTCCCGGCACTCTATGGCTCATTCGATGCGATTGCTGCGTAATGATAATTTATGATAAAATTTATGATAAAATTTTAAGAGAGGTGGAAACTTAAATGCTTTCATTTGATATTACTGACAGAAGTATCCGGTTTGTAAAGGGTACAGAAAGCAACAACAAGATCCGTGTGACCAGTGCGGCAGAAATTCAGCTCAACGAAGCGCTCATTGTCAACGGACACGTCAACGACCCGAACCGTGTTGTTGCGCAGATCATCCAGACAATGAAAGCGGCGAACATCGCCGACAAAGAGGCTATTATCTCAATTTCCTCTAACCAGACTGTCTTTAAAGAACTCATGATCCCGCCGAATCCTAAGGAATCGGAATTCATGAAAAGTGTCCGTCTGGAACTGAGCAATCAGCTCAACATTGATGATTCCTATGCTGTAGGCTATACCATCGTAGGTGAACCGGAACAGGATAGCAACGGCGAAAAGATGCAGAAAATTCTGGCAACGGCATGTCCCCGTGATGTCATTGACAGTTACAGAGCGATTTTCCGTATGCTCGGCATTACGCTCAGATCCGTCATGATCGGCTGTAATGCCATCACCAAAGTATTGCTTGCGGATGCCAAGAACAAGGCAAAAATGCCGCTTCTTGCCGTACAGATTGACCCGAACTTCATCAGCTTGAACCTGTATGAAAACAGTGAGCTTTCGTTCTCCCGTTTTGCGCCGATTGATCCGGAGGACTACGATAATCCGGAAGACTATATTTATGAGGCTGTCAATGAGAACATCAGCCGTATGCTCCAGTTTGCAAGAATCCGTGGTTCAGAAGAAATCTATAATGTCATATTCTATGGTAATCTGAATGCTTCCCCGAATTTGTACAGCAGACTGGAAGACGTACTGAAGCGGGATGAAATCACAGCAACCAGACTTGTCATGCCGGCGCAGATCCACGGCACGGAAAAACTGGAATTTGCAATCTATGCCAATGCCATTGGTGCTATGTTCAAGCGTGACAAACTCACAGAATATATCAACCTGTTAGAGACCAGTATCGCAGAAGCCGGTGTTGCCGGAAAAGTTCAGGATAATGGTTCATTTGCAGTCATTGCCGGTGTTGGTATTGGTCTGAGTGCAGTTGTTGTTGCAGCGGCATTTGGTGTTCTGGCTGTGATGGACGGCAATTACAAGAGAGACACAGCGAATCTCCGTGCGGAGATTGATTCTCCCGAAACAGCAGCAAAATTGCAACATTATGACGATCTGCAAGTGATGAAAGACGTTGTCCGTACTTATGCAAGCAACATCAACAGTGCCAGTGATGCTTACAAGACACAGCCTGTTGTGGATATTACCGTCTATGATGCCATTGATGAAGCAGTTGAAACTGTGATGGGACAGACAGACGGTACAAGCGAGAGTCCGACAATTTCCGTTTCTTATGATAATGGTGTCCTGGTTGTTCCTGTGACAATTGAAACATCCGAAGAATTCACGCAGAAATATCCGTCCAATCTGGTACAGTATCTCTATGAGACTTACGGCGAGGAAGCCTCTGAGCAGGAGAATCGTATGTTCTCTTCTGTACAGTATGACAGTTACACGGTTGCAAGTACCAGTTCTGAAAATCCCAATGATACGAAAAAGATCATTTCGTTTGAACTGACATTGACTATGCTGCCGGAAGAACTGCCTGAGATCCAGGAAGAAACTGTTCCGGAAGAAGAAGCAGACGCTGAGCCGGCTGCTGAATAAAGGGGGTATTCTATCATGATGCGTGAAATGAGTTACAGAGACAAGATGATTCTTGTCATTATGACGGCGATTATTATTCTGGCAGTCGGATTCTTTGCATTGATCCGTCCAAAATATAATACGCTTGTGGCTGACAGAGATGTCTATGAGGCAACCAAGACCGAGTGGGAGGGCATTGATGCGAAATTACAGCAGATCCCTACCCTGGAGGAAGGTATCAAGAAAGAAGCCGGTGAAGCCAAGAAAACTGCTGAAATGTTCGTCAACAGTGTGTTCGAGCCGGTCAATGATACGTTTGATAATCAGAAAGCCAATTACATCCTGGATCAGTATGTACAGCCCATGATTGATGAGTGTGAACTGGAAGTTTCCAATTTCACAACAAGTGGCATTGATTCCCAGGCACTGGATTATTACTACTACACACCGGATGTGCTGACATACTCCCTGTTGGAAGATGCGGACATCAATGGCAAATATGCAAAGCAGGTGTCTGATCTGCTCAAAGAAAGCAATGCGCTTTCTGAAAAAGCAACCGCAGAAGTGATGACCAATACACTGGATCTGACTGTAAGAGGTTCTCGTGAAAATCTGGCACTATTCCTGGATAAGATCAAAGAAGATGAAAATGCAATCCGTGTGACAACCGTTGACATTGTGGATTACAAATTCGGCGAGGGGCAGACCCGTATGGAAACTGTCGAATCTACAGATGAAGAAGGTAATGTGACAACTACACAGCGTGAGGTTACGGACAACGGCGATGGCAAGAGTGAACTGAATCTGAGTATCACATTCTACAACGCAATGCCGATTGACGAACCGGATTTTAGCTGATCCCGCAATTTTTGTGAATGAAGACAACAGAAACAACAGAAAGGTGGTCAGGAAGATGAAGAAGGCAACTCCGAAAAGTCCGAAAAAATTAAAAGGTACGGTGTTGTTCACGGTCGTTTCTGTCATGATGGTGTTGATTGTGTTTCTGGTGGCAACGCTTGCCTTGGCGACTACGGCAAGCAAGCGTTCCTATACTAACTATCAACAGGAACAGGCAGAATACACGGCAAAGGCAGTTATGGAGGCTGTGACAAGGCAGATCAATAACAGCGAAACACTCCGGCAGGATATTGTGAATGGTCTTAGCTCAGTAGATGTTGCAATTAATGATGGTACTTCTACACAGAATCATACGGTGAATGTGACTAACACAGGGCAGAAACGTTCTATTTATGATTCTGGTGAATGGAAAGAGGTCGATATGTATCGTCTCTCTGTCACCGTAGACAGTGACACGACAACAGCAGAATCTACGTATGAAACGTTCCTGGGTCTGGATATTATCACGACACCTGCTGTAATTCCTCCAACACCTCCAACAGCAAATGACGGTGGTGCGTTCGTCAGCCTGGGTGGATTGACTGATGCAGGTATTGCAGACCATGGTTATACAACTGGTGGCACATATGCTGGTATTGATGGTGGTAATTATAATTTTAGGTTAAACAATGAAACCCTGATTGATGCACCCCTTTATTTAGGTGGCAAGTTATATGCAAATACTACATTTACCATTCATTTTACAAAGCCAGATGATTTCATGGTAATCAAAGGAGATTTTGAAGTTCAAAATGGCAGTGGTTTCACAGTTTCCTTTGCAGGTTATGATGACACAGATCAAACTTATGAAAACACACCTTATGTTTATGTGGATGGAAAATTTAGTAATTCTTCTAATGATACAATAACTAATCAGCCCAACGATGATCATGCTTTTAATCTGTTATGTGATTCTGTAGATATTCAGCAGTTTCAAATGACAGGTGATATGTATTTGATGGACGAAAATGGAAACTCTACTATTAAAACAGAAGCTAAGTTTACAAAATTATATCAATGGACGAAAGGAAACATTGAACGTACAGAAGGTTATGATACCAAGTATGGTAATATTTATTCCATGGGTTCATTGACAGTAGATGGAGCCAATGGTCTGATTGTAGAGGGAAATGTACAGGTTAATGGCAACCTGAAAGTTTCAAATCTTACAGTAACTGGTGATGTTGTTGTAAATGGAACATTAACAGTCGATAGTAAATTAACATGCAATGGCAAAGTATATGCTGGTAAAATTTCAGGCGGTGGCTCGATTCAAAAGGATACTGGTGAAGCAACAGCAGTTTATGCAGTTGAGAATGAAAATGCTGCAGTAGTACCTAAACTTATTCCAGCTGAATTAATTCCGACATCCGCAGAAGCACATTCTGTATCTCCGTGGTATGATCTTTCTACTCCTAATGTAAAAGTTGATGGTGAACAGGCAACATTTGGCAAAGAAGTTTATCCATTAAAATACACAAAAGAATATCTCACTAAGCCTGAGAAGGCTCCGGATGGAACGATTATAAGAGAAGCAAAGATTGAAAATCCACAGTCTTCTAATTATGAAGCTTCCTATCCAACAAGTGTTACTTGGCTTGATTCTTCTATTTATGATGGCGGTAAGTACAAAGTGCCGATTTATGCGCCTAGCGGAAGCGCAAATACAAAATATGGATCTGCGCTTGTTGCGAATGGTGTGATGAATGCAGATGAAAAGCTAATTCCGAATTATAGTACCTCTAATCCAAACGGTGATGGTTACTATAAAGTGACAACTAACTGTGTTCTGAATGGAACATTTGGGAAAAATATTTATATTGATGGTTCTGTCGGAAATTTGACAGTAATACTTGACAATGTAAGTATTCAAGATGCTAACGAATATTCTATTATTATAAATGATGCAAATGCTGTAACATTGTTTATTGTAGGAAAATTAAATCTCGAAAAAGGTTGCATTATTACAACAGATTATCTTGATATGTTCAAAGGTGCAGGAAACTGGAACTGTAAAGATTTTCGCTCAGGTGGTGGAACATTAACATTACAAAATGATGTAGCTATTAAGCAAGTGGAGAGCGTTGGTAATCCAGGGTATCCAAATGTAGTAATTTATTCTGATGATGGAGCTGAATTAAATCAAAGAAATGGTGGTTTAGTAGTTGGCTTAGTCAGAGCGCCAAAACTTACTTATAATTGTCCTATGGGAATGACATTAAATCATACAATCGACTATGAATTGCCAACAGGGGAAATTGTACACTATGGAACAGGAAATGATTTTAGTGATAAAGCAGGTTCTAAGACAATTGGATTGATTGGTCAGTTGATTGCAGGTAAAATCAATTTGCAAGGCGATGGTTCATGGGGTATGCTTTATATTACAACACCGGCTTCTTTAACACCTGATCCTTTAGATCCTGCTGATCCTTTAGATCCTCCCGATCCTTTAACACCAGGCTCAACAACTTCTGTATGGGCTACGCTTTACGGCAATATGTATTAAGGAGGGGTCATTCATGAAAGCAAAGAAAAACAAGAAACTCAAAGGCATGACCCTGATTGAGTGTATCATTGCTATGGTGGTTCTGGCGATCACTGGTCTGATTATGGTAAGAGTCGGAGCTCTTACCAACAGACTGCTGATTAATGCAAATCATGTCAATAACAAGACACAGGCAGAATCCAGAGTCGGCAGCGTCAATGATAAAATTACGCTGAATGACTATTGTACAGCCAATGCGACTTTTAATTCTGCAAATGAGGCTGATATTACAAACGGTGTCATAAAGGCAAAAACCGATTCCAATGGTGAACAGGATGTGACATTCTCTGTCGGAACTTATGGTACAGTCAATGCAAAAAGATACAATACCAAAGCCGCAGACGGTGTTTCTGCAAAAGATTGTGATACCAATCTGAATGACAATGCAAGTTTGCAATTCTATGATGATTTCAGTTAAACAGGAGGTAGAATTGTGAAAAAAACAAAATCAAGATTAAAAGGTTTTACCTTGATTGAGCTGATCGTTGTTATGGCAATTTTTGGAGTGATTTTAGTAGCAGCCATGCAGTTGATGTTGCCAGCTACGAAAGTCCTGGTGCAGACAGAACATTATGAGAACAGTCAGGCAGTTGCAAAAAATATTGCAGATTATCTGGAAAGTACACTGCGACCAGCGGAATTTCTGGATGCGTACAGAGGCGATAGGAATATACAAGCTATTGCCGAAGATTATGCGATTCAATACTATGAAGGGGTTCTCAGAAGTGGTTCTACTATAGATGGAACAATCAAATATGCAGATGGAAAAATCCATGTTCTGCATATTGACAACAGTGATCAGGTAAACACAAAGCTTGTCAATTACACATTTGATGCAAAATTTGACAATGGTGCGGTTTCTGTTACTCTCAACAATGCTGAGACAATTGATAATGCCATCAACAAAGCTTACTATGATACTTACAATCTGCAAATCAAAGTCGGCGAATTTGATGAAACAACCTGGGATGTTGACGATGAGGATAGTTATGATAATTTTACCAATCATATAAGTGCTAAAAATACAACATTCACAATTAAATGTGAATCAAACAAAGAAATCAATGGTGCAGTCAGAACATTGTATCATACAGCTTTTATGACATTAGAAAATATTAACGGCAAAGATGCAAAAACTTTGAATTATTATGTGATTGATGAAAAACAGGGTGCAGACCCTGCAATAGACCCCAATGTGTTAAGCATTGTACAGATTGGAACTGACAATATGACAGCACGTGGTTCGGCTGCTTTTACAGCAACTATGGCACGTGACAGGGGTACTTTGACTGGTCGTACCAGACCAGAATATGCCACTCCTTCCACAGCACCAATTAAAGATTATTATTTTGTATACAGCTACGGCTCAGAGATTAATACAAATCCATAATTTTTTGGCAAAAAAAACGGCAGTCGGGAGATTGCTCCCGCTGCCGTTTGCGATTGCCATTATGCAAGCATTGCATAAGGATCATAAGTAACCCATGCTATGTACCAATCAAAAACCTGATTCCCGAACAGCGTTCCCAGGAACAAACCCATTGCCAGATACGGACCAAATGCGAATTTGGATTCGCCCCCCCGTTTTTTGAGGATCATGCCACAGACACCGGCAATGATAATCCCGAAAAATGCAGATACTAAAACGGCTTTCCAGCCGATTAACAATCCACCGCAAGCCATCAGAACTGTATCACCGAGTTCAATGGCACGGAAACGCTCGCCGAATTTTTTCTCGATAATCGGCACACTGATTTCACCGATCAGGAAGAACGGCAGGGCAATACAGACTAAGCCGATCAGATGAGAACTTAGAGACAAAGACTGATCTGTGACAAAATGCGGCAGATTCTGAAATAATTCGGGTTTTACCAGTGCAGTCACAGAGAGTGCCAGATCCGGAACGGCAAGCACAGCAATAAATAATAATAACCGCAGATCCATTTCCATGGTATCCCAGTCGATAAAAGCAATACAGATCAATGCTGAAAAGAAAAAGCAATATAAAATACTCTGCAAATTAAAATCCAGGACTGTAACTGTGATTAGATAAATCACACAATTCAGGGATTCCACAATCGGATAGCGTTTTGAGATCGGTTCGCCACAGCTACGGCATTTGCCCTTGAGCAACATCCAGCTGAGAACCGGAATATTATCTCTCGCACGGATTTTCGTGCCGCAGGTCATGCAATGTGACGACCGTTTGACCAGTGATTCATTTTTCGGCAGCCGGAAAATTACGACATTCAGGAAACTGCCGATACAAATCCCATAGAAAAAAATAATGAGGTAAAACATGAGATAGAACGGAAGTTCCATAAATTCATTGTGAAGCATGAAAATGCCCTCCTTGATAAGATAGATTTAAAAAAAATTAAATTATTATATTTATTATAGCATAATTTGC
>CAMWJT010000037.1 GCA_947174625.1 uncultured Ruminococcus sp. | reverse complement strand
TTGCAACAACGGAAGAAGTAACGGAAGTTACCACAGAAGAAGCAACAGAAGTTACCACAGAAAAGGCAACGGAAGTTACCACGGAAGAAGCAACAGAAGTTACTACAGAAGAGGCAACAGAAGTTATTACAGAAGAAGCAACAACGACAACTGCACAGCATATTGCATCGGATGAAGAACTCTGCGACTGGGCAATGAATGACTTCGAAGAGAAAACAGGTGTAGCACCTGCAAATGCTGAAATCGTCGAAGAACCAGACGGACAGTATGAAATTATACTGACTGACGAGGATGAAGAGATTCTTGATGTTTATGTGATTGATCCGAACACCGGAATTGGTACGGATTCTCATGATGAAGAAGTGAATCTGCCACAGACGGGCAATAACTCTCTGACCAACATGCTGATTGCATTTGGTTCACTGATGACAACTGCATTCGGTTTCCTGGCTGTGAAAGCTTCTGGTGTGATCCGCCGCAAGAAAAATGTGAAATAAATAATTTAGATTGATTCATATAACTAAATAACTAAGAAAACCCTCCGCTTTCGTTATGTAAAAGCGGAGGGTTAAATTTTTTTTTTCATTATCTGGGTTCGCAGATTAATTTGATTGCCGTGCGGTCTTCGCCGTCAATCTGGATGTTGGTAAATGCCGGAATGCACACCAGGTCAATGCCAATGGGAGCAAGATAACCTCTTGCCACCGCAATGGATTTGATTGCCTGATTGGCAGCACCTGCGCCGACAGCCTGAATTTCCACGTTTCTGTTTTCACGGATGACACCTGCAATTGCACCTGCAACAGAGTTGGGAACGGAACGGGATGAAACTTTCAAGATTTCCATAAAATCAAAATCCTCCATATAGTATGATATAATGATAATATAATAAATAATTTCTGAAAACAGAAATTCAGTTTTTTCGTTTTCTGTTTCCGGGTCTGCGTTTATTATACTACATTCTGAGAAAAAATGCAATAGCTTTTTGAAAATTTGTGAATTATCGCACAATCAGGGGCGTAATTTTCGTGCATTTACCACAGGTTTTGTCAAATTCGACAAGAACAGCATTGAGATAGCAATCGCCTTTGGCATCCTGGTAGGGGACAGGCGCATGCAACCGGAGTTTGTCCGTCGCAGTTTTGATGTCTACACCCAGAACGGAATGTTCTACACCAGTCATCCCCACATCCGTGATGTAACCGGTATGCGCATCGAGAATGCAGGCATCTGCGGTCTGGACGTGTGTGTGTGTTCCAAGAACAGCTGTGACACGTCCTGCGAGATAAAATCCCATCGCACGCTTTTCGGACGTTGCTTCCGCATGAAAATCCACAAAGATATTTGGTGTGGGGGATTGATTATGAATCCATTTCAGAACGTTGTTGATACTGGAAAACGGATTTTCCAGATTTTCGAGAAACAGCACGCCGGAGAGATTCACAACAGCGATCTGACAGCAACCCATATCATGAATAACAAATCCTCTGCCCGGACAGGCAGAACCGTAATTGACAGGGCGGATCACGTCCGGATGTTCAAAGATCTGCAATTCTTTCCGACGTTGGAACGCATGATTTCCAGTTGTGATAATATCTGCGCCAGCCTGGAAGATCTGCGTAGCAGATTGATTTGTGATACCGTTACCAGGAGCGGAATTTTCGCCATTGACAACTACGACATCAATTCCGGATTCTCGTTTCAGTCCGGGGAGTTTTTTCGCCAGGAACGAACAACCGGCTTCACTGACGACATCGCCGACAAATAATAATTTCATTGAAAAATTCTCCAGTTAATTTATTTTAATTATTTTTAGTAATTTTTGCAATCAGTTCATTGATGGAATCCGGGTCATTGTTGGCAGAAGTCTGGCAGGGGATGCCTTGCTCCCGAAGAATGTCCTGCAAACTGGAAGGATTTTTCCGAGGCGCATATTTTTTTTGTCTTTCCTGGATTCTGCGGATTTCTTCCAGTTTTTCTTCTTCCTGTTCCTTGCGTCTCTGTTCTTTCTGCTGTTCCCGGATGGTGTGAATTTTCTGTGTTCTCTGCATGATTTCAAGAACGGGATCGGGATTTTGCGGATTTTTTGGGATTTCCGGCTTTTCCGGAATGGGTTCAAGAACACGGAGTGATTTAGGCTGAGGGAGGGGTATATCACAATTAGGGGAATTCGGATTTTTATGATTTTTCTGTTTATCTTGTTCGTTCTGTTCAGCATTATCATCATAATCATCTTCTTCTTCTTCTTCATATTCTTCATCATAGTCAGATTCAGAGTTTTCCGTGAACATTTTCACAAAGAAAACAGGCAGTTGCAAGAACAGTCCTATTGTGCAACTTAGGATGAACACCACCGGAACGGCGAGAAATCCCACAATCAGCAACATTTCCAGTTCCGGAAAATTTTCCTGAATGGACGGCATCAGAAAATCAATTACCACATCACCGAGCATTAATGCAATGAGTGCGCCGCCGGATGCACCGGCAAAAAAACTATGCCGACCGGATTCGCCACGTGCTGGACTGTGAAACAGTCCCAGTGTGAACATTGCCGTCAGCAGGGACAATAAACTTGCCATACTGTCAAACTGCGGATAATAGAGAAATCTCCGGTCTGTACATATATATGTCACGCAGGCAGTCTGTCCGCCCCAGACAAGCAGAAGCAGGAACAGCCATAAAATCCGATTGCGTTTTCCGGCATAAGCCCGGATGTATGCCCCGCCGGCGAAGCCGGCAATCGGTGCAAGCATCTTGCACCATTCCGGGAGAAGATACTCTCCGGAGATGATCAACATTGGCTGGAGTGTGCTGACAGCCGCTGTCACAACGACAAAAGCAAGCCGGGCATTCCGGGACTGCAATTTCTGAAAAGCGGCACTCAGGAACGGCGCAGCAAGCAGGAGTGCAAAATACATGCCGATAAATTTTGCTGTATCCGTAGCAGAGAACTGTCTGAGTGTCTGAAAGATCGTATCCGGTGTCATTTCCAGTTCAAAAAAGAATTTTTTCAGCAAAAGCGTGCAGAGTGTTGCAATCACATAAATATAAGTAAGCCGGAACAGTGGCTTGAATGCGTGCAGGGAGAATGGCTCAAAAGATTTCACATAACCCACACACCCGGCAAGGAGCATTGCACCGGAGAGACAGAACCAGCGCATTGCAATAAAAGGTGCGCTGTCATAAGTAATTGCAGATTCCATAAAACCGGTTTCCTGGATGTACTGCAAACCGAGCAGGAGCATCACACCCAGACAGCTCAGCGCATCCGCACAAAGAAATCTGCCATGTGAGGACTGTGTATCTGTCAAATCGTATCATCCTTTCTTACGTTTGGGAAAGCCAGTGTCATGGAAAGTGAAAAATTGCTGTAACCGGGCTGATCTGTCACATCTGCAAGAATCTGAATCCAGTCCGGAATCTGAACTGGAGCATGAATATCCGGGAGCTCGATTTCGAGTGTTGCCAATTCCCGACTGAATGAATAGAGATCCAGTTCCAGAATCTGATTCCGGTAGGGGATGGCATACCGGATTTTAGAAATAATATGATGATCCGGATCGGCTTCTTTGCATAATTGCTGATATTGCTTTTGTGAAATCTGGTCTTCGAGTTCGATCCGTTCACCGAATGCAATTTTTTTCTTCCGGGTGTAGGTATACTCTATATGATCTGAAAAAACACGTTCCCGGACACGTCTGCCGAATCCGGAATCATCCGGCATTAAATAAATCTGTGTAATCGCTGTTGCTGTAAAATCAGGAATCTGATTTAAAGCAGAGGCATCCGGATAAGCAATCAGATATTTCCGTTCAATTTCTAAATTATTATTATTTTTTTTCATGTTCTTAGATTTGCCTTTGTCTGAAATTTTTCAGCATCTACAACATAACGCTTGTGCGTACCATGTCCGATTTCGCCGACAGCATCGAATGCTTTTACATGCAGTGTAATTTCCCGTCCGTTCGATTCCATAATTTCAGCTTCTGCGGTGATGATAACACCACGTGGACTGGGGGAAGTGTGTTCAATATTAAGAGCCGTCCCGACAGTTGTTTCATCCGGATCGAGAAACGGCGCAATCGCAGCGCAAGCGGCTTCTTCCATCAATGCGCACATGGACGGTGTTGCAAAGACTTTCAGCGAACCACTGCCGACAGCAACGGCTAATTTATCCGAAGTTACTTTAGTAAAAACTTCGGCTTTCTGACCGATTTTAATTTCTTTCAAGAGATTACCCCCTTATATTAATTTAAAATACCCTGTTCAACAGCCGACTGGATGATTAATTCAGCAAGTTGCGCAATTTCGGGACTGCCGTCATGGATTTTTGGCAGATTCTGCCGTACCTGGTCTGCACGGATGCCGTGATCTTTCCAGGAAATCCCGCCTTTTTTATAATTTAATAACATTGGCTGAATCCGGTCGAGTGCATTGGCAAACCGGGATTCCGGCGAATTCCGGGACTCGAATTCGTCCCATAATGCCCGGAATTCGCAAGCCTGGTCATCCGGGAGCATGGAAAAAATCCGGTCAGCGGCTTTCTGTTCCCGTTCAACTTTGTCCTGATTGCCGACTGCATCATAAAAATACGTATCGCCGGCATCAATCTCAACGACATCATGAATCAGAACCATTTTCATGACGTGGAGAACATCAATTTTTTCTTTGGCATATTCTGCGAGAATACAAGCCATAATTGCCAGATGATAACTATGCTCAGCATCATTTTCATGACGGTCTTCGTGAAGCACAAGGGATCTGCGATAAATGTTTTTTAATTTCTCTAATTCCAGCAAAAAAGCGATCTGCTTTGCAAATCTTTGATTCTGGATGTTAAGATCTTGAGAATCCTGCATAATAATCACCCCAGAAGATTTAATTTTTCTTTTTCAAATAAGATTCTTTCTACGCTCTCATCAATCCGGGATTCTGAAATTCTGCCGGTATTGACTGCATTTTCCAGTGCATCCACAGAAGCTTGCAGATCGGACGGCATCAGGATAATATCAATCCCGGCATCAATTGCCAGGATGGCAGAATCTGCCGGGGAGTAACTCCCGGAGATCGTGTTCATCTGGAATGAATCTGTGATGATAATGCCGTCAAAATTCAGTTCATTCCGGAGCAGTTCCGTACAGACAGTGTAAGACAGGCAGGACGGGAGATTATCACCGACACCGGAGATAATCTGATGACTGACCATCACGAAATCAGAACCGGCAGTAATCCCGGAACGGAACGGGATAAATTCTTCATTCCGGAGCTGATCGAGTGATCTGTCAATATGCACAGCATCATCCGTGTGAGCGTTACCATTTTCAGCTCCAAGACCGGGGAAATGTTTGAGTGTTGCGGCAACACCGGTACTCTGGAGACCCTGGACGACACCGGAAACCATATTCGCCGTAACTTCGGGATTATCACTGAAAATCCGGTTGCCTAACTCATTGCCGCTATTGAGATTGACATCTGCAACAGGCGCAAAATCGAGATTAAAGCCGAACTGAGAAATATCATTGCCGAGTGTCTGTCCTATGGAGAATGCTTCGTTGAAATCGTTCCGAGCGCCATAAGTTGCCATGGGAGATAATTTTGTTGTGCCTAATTTTTTGGCACAGCGAGCCACAAGACCGCCTTCTTCGTCCACGGCTAAGAACAGACCAATACCGGACTCTCTTGCATACTGTTGAGAATTCGAGAGCATGGAAGAGACCTGAGAAGAATTCACTAGATTATCCGCAAAATAGATGATACCACTGACAGGACGGGAGTGAATCGCATTTTTTGTCTTTTCGCCGGCGGCAGTCGCAAGATTAGAATCTGTAAGCTGTTCGGGTGTGACGATAAATAATTGATAAATTTTTTCCCGGACAGTCATCTGCTCCATAATCTCCCAGACAGAACCGGATTTATAAACAACTTCCGGCTCAGTGACTTCCGGCGGATCTGTCATTTCGGGGATTTCAGGGATTTCCGGTGGTTGTGTGACATCCGGCACAGTGGCAGGGACTTCCGTAACGGTTTCCGTGATCGTTGTGGGATTCGATGTACTTTGTATGGCAGTTGTTTTGGTCATATTTTTTGTTGTATTTTTAGAATTGCCGGAATAATTAGAATTATTAGAATTGCCGGGATTTTCTGAAACAGTTTTTGTTACAATCCGGGTTGCCGGAGAGGATTCACTGTTTTGTCCGGAATGCGCAGAAGTCTGAGAATTTTCTGTAAATTCTGTAGTTTCCGTTGTTTTTTGAGAATATTCAGAAGTTTCAGAATTCTCAGAACCTGAGGGTGTAAAATCATCTATGATTGTAACTTTATGAGTAGTTGCAACCCCGGATTCTGAATTGTCAGAATCCGGCTGTGTTGTGAAAATTTTCTGATCTGTTGCGATTTCTGCAATTTCAAGATCCTCTTTCTGCGTTCCGCATGCCGTCAGTAGCATTGCACAGGAGATCACCGGAAGCAGTAATTTTAAATAATTCGGCATAGATTAATATGCCTTTCCCCAGAGAACCATATGTTTTGCAGGTTTTCCACAGCAGACACAGGTATCTGAGATCTGTTTCTGTGCAAACGGAATACATCTTGAACCTGCACCGGTCTGCGCCTTGACTTCATCTTCACAGGATTCTTCCCCACACCACATGGCTTCAATAAATCCGTCACCTTTTTCCGTGAGTGCCTGGTTGATCTCATCAATCGTACGGCATTGGTATGTTTTATGATTCCGGTTTTCAAGTGCTGCCTGATACAGACCGTCATGGACTTCCTGCAATTTGGATTGCACGCTTGTCACAAGATCATCCAGAGAAATGATCGTCTTTTCAGAATTGTGACGGGTTGCAATCACGCACTGATTTGCCGCAATATCACGAGGACCAATCTCCACACGAACCGGAACACCCTTCATTTCGTATTCAGCGAATTTCCAACCGGGAGAATTTTCAGAATCATCTAATTTTACACGGATTCCGGCATTTTTCAGCTCCTGATAGAGTGCATTTGCTTTTTCCAGTACACCTTCTTTGTGCATTGCCGCAGGGACGATTACAACTTGAATCGGCGCAATTGCCGGAGGAAGCACTAAGCCGTTATTGTCGCCGTGTGTCATGATAATTGCGCCGATCAGTCTTGTTGTCACACCCCAGCTTGTCTGGTGCGGATATTCGAGCGTATTATTTTTGCCGGCGAACTGGATATTAAATGCTTTGGCGAAACCATCGCCGAAATAGTGAGAAGTACCAGCCTGGAGCGCCTTGCCGTCGTGCATGAGTGCTTCAATGGCATAAGTAGACACCGCACCGGCGAATTTGTCGCTTTCGGTTTTCTTGCCCTGAACGACAGGCATAGCAAGCGCATTTTTACAGAATTCTGTGTAGATATTCAGCATTCTTTCTGTTTCTTCGATGGCTTCTTCCGCAGTCGCATGGATCGTATGACCTTCCTGCCAGAGAAATTCACGGGAACGCAGGAACGGTCTTGTCGTTTTTTCCCAACGGACGACATTCACCCATTGATTGTATAATTTGGGGAGATCTCTGTAAGAATGGACGGTCTGTGCATAGTGTTCACAGAACAGCGTCTCAGAAGTCGGACGGACACAGAGCCGTTCTTCGAGTTTTTCCGTACCGCCATGTGTGACCCAGGCAACTTCAGGAGCGAATCCCTCCACATGATCTTTTTCTTTCTGGAGCAGAGATTCCGGGATAAACATCGGCATACACACGTTCTCGTGACCGGTTTCCTTGAACATGGAATCGAGAATTTTCTGGATATTTTCCCAGATCGCATACCCATAAGGACGGATGACCATACAGCCCTTGACACTGGTGTAAGCGATTAATTCCGCTTTTTTGACAATGTCTGTATACCACTGGGCGAAGTCCTCTTCCATGGATGTGATCGCCTCAACGGCTTTTTTCTGATTCTGATTTTTCGCCATGATAAAAAATCCTTTCTGATTAAAAAATTTGATTATTTTCTTTTCTTAATGACTACCGCTTTTTTTGATTTTTTCTCTGGAGCATCCTGTAATAGCTCAGGATTTTCCGGAGGCAGTTCATAAATTGACCGGACAGCATATAATCTCGGATCTTCGGATTTTTTTCCGCCGTGGGATTTTCTGTACTCTGCAATCCAGGAATCGACATGCTTCGCCATCCAGGGTGTGAGAACGGCAATCAGAAAAATCACAGTGAACACACCGAGGGATTTGAGCAGAAATTCCAGGATCATGCCCGGATCGACAGTCTCATTCATAGGATTTGCTACACCTCCGGTTAAAAATTATAATTATAATAATTATTATAGCACAGTTTTCCGGATTTGTAAATAGTTTTATGCCGGATTATGATTCACTTGTCCTTGCATTGGCAAGCATTAATTTAATCCGGTTTTCCTGATTGACACGGGTTGCGCCGGGATCATAGTCAATCGCAATAATATTGGCATCCGGATAATGTTCTTTCACAGCACGGCTCATGCCCTTGGCAATGATATGATTGGGCAGACAGCCGAACGGCTGAGCGCAGATAATATTTTTTGTACCGCTCTCGGCAAGCGCTCCCATCTCCGCCGGGATCAACCATCCTTCGCCCATATTCACACCCAGACTGATATAACGCTTGACGGATTCGACCAGATGCTCAAAATCATGCGGCGGTGTGAATACACCATGTTCTTTGATGATTCTGGCAATTTCTTTCTGTTTTTCCAGGAACATTTTATAGACCATGTGATAAATATGCGTAGAAACCGTTGTCCTGCCGTAGAGTTTGGCATCATGGAGCTTATTCACGCAGTAATATAATACAAATTCGAGCATGGACGGGACAACCGGTTCACAGCCCTCAGAGATCAGAAAATCTTCCAGATGATTATTTGCCAGGGGGGAATATTTGACATAGATTTCTCCGACGATCCCGACTTTGATCCGGGGAATCCGGGAACGTTCAATCTTGGCAAAACCCGCAAGCATTAATTTATAATATTTTTTAGTATTCGTGTAATCTTTGGTGTGCA
>CAMWJT010000036.1 GCA_947174625.1 uncultured Ruminococcus sp. | reverse complement strand
TTTTGTTATAATAAAAAAGCTCTTACTGAAACAAAGAATTTTTTAAAATTCTGGATATACTGCGAGGGACTGGAGAGGTGTCCGAGCGGTTTAAGGAGCTAGTCTTGAAAACTAGTGATACGGCGACGTACCGTGGGTTCGAATCCCACCCTCTCCGTTATATTTTTTTCATTCATGATTTGCGGAAATACCCAAGTGGTGAAGGGGCTCCCCTGCTAAGGGAGTAGGTCGTGTAAGAAGCGGCGCGAGGGTTCAAATCCCTCTTTCCGCGCTGAAAAAGCATTCACAATTTTTGTGAATGCTTTTTTATTTGCTATGCTATATAATCTCTTTGCGTTTCTGCAATTCATACACAACCCGGCTTACCAATTCTTCCGGACAGAGTTTTGCACCCATTACTCCCAGTTTCATGAAAAGTGTCGGGATCAGAATCCCCTTGCCTGTCAATGCGCCCTCAATGCCGTATTGTGCAATATACTTTGCAGAAGCCGGCTGCATGGAAAAATTCACACCTGCCCGGCTGTTAAAATTCGTGTCCACAGGTCCGGGACAAAGCACACTGATAGTTACATGCGAATGCCTGCGTCTTAATTCCTCCCGGATCGCTGTGCTGAGCCGGACAACATAATTTTTAGATGCGTAATAACTGGATAATTTCGGACCTGCCATAAATCCCGCACTGGATGCTACATTCAGGATATAGCCGCTGTCCCGTTTCACAAATTCCCGGAGAAACAATTTTGTCAGTGTATGCAGTGCGATAATATTCACCTGGATCAGCTCCAGTTCCTGTGTCAGAGATGTTTCTGTAAAATCTCCGAACACACCGAATCCGGCATTATTGATTAAAAAATCAATCCGGGTATCTTTGCAGAAATCAAATAATTGTTCTGCCGCACCGGGTTGCGCCAGATCCAACGCAAGATACCGGGTATCACGTCCAAAACGTTCCGCCATGCGTTTCAGGATTGTTTCGTTTCTTCCAGTAATTGTCAATGTCCATCCGTTCCGATACAGATAAATTGCCATCTGCAATCCAATCCCGGACGTTGCGCCTGTAATCAACGCTCTTTTCCTATCATTCATAATGATTTACCACCTTTCCTGAATTTGTTATAATAACTATTATAACATATCTGTCAAACTGCTGCAAGCTTATTCTGAAAATTCTGTGAAATTCAGAAAAAATTTTGCAAAAGCTATGGACTTCTTTCTGATTTTGTAGTATAATAGAGATTGATCTGTTATCCATCTATCTATTATAATTTATTATCGGAGGTAAAAAACATGTTTTTTTTGAAAAACAAAGCAAACAAGATCAAGATTATGAAGAAACGAATCCCGGCTCTGCTCGCCGCAACTTCCATGATTGCCGCCTGCACAACAGGCTGTGGACATAATACCACAACGGCAATGACAATTGATGATTATGTTGTACCGGCAGGGGTCTATCTGTATTATCTGAATTCTTCTTATAGCAATGCGGTGTCACAGCTTTCTTCCGAAAATGAAAGTCTGGACACGACAGACATCAAGATGCTCCAGACGCTGTATCTAGATAACAAGGACATCCGTACATGGGTAGAAGACAAAGCAACGGAACTCTGTGTGGATTTCGTGACGACAGAAAAGAAATTTGAAGAACTTGGGCTGGAACTGGACAGTGATACAAAAGAACAGCTGACAGGCATGTTAGAATATTACTGGAGTTATTATGCAGATTCCATGACGGAACTGGGTGTCAGTGAAGAATCCTTCCGCAAGGTTATGACATCCAGTTACAAGAGCCAGGCTGTTTTTGATTATTATTATGAAGTTGGTGCAGAAGAAGGCGTCACAGAAGAAGAATTACAGGATTACTATGCTGAAAATAACATCCGTGCGCAGTATGTCAAGTTTGATCTGCACGACAGTGAAGGGAACGTCCTGGAAGATTCCAAAAAATCTGAGATTCTGCAATTAGCAAAGCAATATCAGAGCCAGGCAGAAAAAGCTTATCAGGATGGCGGTGCAGAGGCTGTCATGACTGAGATGAACCGCATCCAGGAAGATTATGATTATTACATGACATCTGTATCTGAACAAGAAGCCGGCATCCCGGAAGAAGAATTAACAACGACAACGGCGAGAGCCGAGACAGTCCCGACAGAGACAACAACTGTGACAGATTTAGAAGAAACTTCAGAGAATCCGGAGAATCTGGAAAATCCGGAAGAAACGACTGAAGCACTCAGTTTTGATCTGGATGCTGAATCTGAAAATCCGGAAGAATCTGAGACTACAACAGAAGTTATCAATCCAGATGCTGAATCTGAATCTGAAACAGAAATAGAAACTACGACAGAGACTTTAAATTCTGATTTTAATTCTTATTTTGAAACAGAAACCGAAACAATTTCTTACACGAACGAATCCATTATTTCTGTCATTGATCTGGAAGACTATGAAGATACGGATGAAATTTACTATACACCGAGCGAAGATGTTTATAACAAGCTTCTCTCAATCACTGACATGGATTATGGCAAAGTTTATCTTGTCGAAGAAGACGAAGCCTATTATCTTGTCACACGCTATGCCATCCGTGACCGCATGACAGAAGAAGATCTCTGGAATGAAAATGCAATCTATAATGCCAGAGTTGCCAAGTATTCCGATGCGTTTGAGGGAAAAATGGACGAGTGGTCTGCAATGCTCAACATCCAGAAGAACGACGCTTCTTTCAAGCGTTATGATCCGTTTGAATTCCATGTTATGTAATGTTCATCATGTTGGATTCTGCCGGCGACTGCTCGCTGTCATCTGTGCTGGAACATGTTTCTTGCTGACGGCTTGCAATCCGGAAACAGCTCCCGTTTCCAATCCCGAAAAAACAGCCGTATCAGAAAATAATCTGTTCCGGATCTATGAAACAGAAAAAATCCAGAATTATAATTATCTTGCAACCAGTTCTGAAACACTCTCTACAATTTTGGCAAATACGATTGATTGCCTTGTTGAGTATGATTCTTATGGGAACATCATTCCGTCGCTTGCGGAGAGCTGGACTTACAACGACAGCATGACACAATGGACGTTCCAGATCCGTCCGGGTGTCCAGTGGATCGATTCCGAGGGGAATCCCTATGCAGAAGTTGTTGCGGATGACTGGGTAGCATCAGCAGAGTATATCAACAATGCTGAAAACAATTCTGAATGGCAGACAAGTTACACCACGCACATGACAGTCCAGAATGCACAGGCATATTATGACTACACAGCGCACCGGATTGACATCCGGGACGAAAAACGTCAACGTGCGGAAGAAATCCGGGAAAGTCTGCATCAGAAAAAAAATAATGCTAAAATATCTGAATCTACTGAATCCACAGAGACAACAGAAAGCACAGAAGAAACAGAAGCGACAACAAATCGTTCGTCCTGGTATCCGGATGTTACAGAATTTACGGAATTCACAGAATTTACAGAATCCACACAGGAAACCAGTGAACGAATCCGGCAAATTCTCCCACGGGATATTGGCGTTCAGGCAACGGAAAAGCATACGCTTGTATTTACATTAGATGCGCCGTGTCCGTATTTCCTGGATCTGCTCAGCAGTCCGGCTTTCCTGCCCGTCAACAGACAGTTTCTGCAACAATCCGGAAAAAATTTCGGACAGGATTATCAGCATATTCTTTATAATGGCGCTTATCTGCTGACGGACGACATTCCGGATGAAAAACAGATCCTGATTAAAAATCCGCAATACTGGGATAAACAGAATATCTATATTGACCGTCTGGAATTGATTTATTCTGAAAATCCGGAACAATTCAAAGAAGATGCTTTTCTCAGTCACCAGATTGACCGGATTCTGATTGCTCCGGATTCTCTCGATCAATGGATGAATGATGCAGAAACAAAAGACCTGGTTCATCCCACACAGCCGGATCATGCAAGCAGTTATTTCTATGTGTTCAATTTTGATCCGCAGTTTGATGAAAAATATAATCCGCAGAACTGGAAAATTGCCGTGAATCATGAAAATTTCCGGCAAGCAATCATCCATGCTGTCAATCCTGCGGAATGTATTGCGCTGTATGAATCCCGACAGCCAGAGCGTTTCTTAAATCGTACCATCACGCCGAAAGAATTCACATTCGGCGCAGGAACGGACTACACGCTGTTCCCTGCTCTTGCGTCAATCACAACATCAGATTCTTACAATCCCGAACAGGCACAGGAATTCCGGGAGCTGGCAAGAGAAGAACTCACCAATGCAGGGGCAGTGTTCCCGGTTCAGATTTTTATGCCGTATGATTCCAGCATTCCCCATCTGGAGCAGGAATGCGAACTTGTTAAAAAACAGCTTGAAACAACGCTCGGTACGGATTTCATCCAGGTAGAATTATATGCTTCCAGACAAGCCAATCTTCGGGAATCCGGGAATTTCGCTTTTATGAAATGTTCCATCACAGCGGATTACATAGATCCGCAGACCTGGGCAGAACCGTTCCAGTCCGGACAAAATTATACTTACTGGGATCGGAGTGAATACCGTGCGACACAGGAAATCTTTCAGAACTGGCAGGAAAAATACACACAGGCAACAGCAAATTACGGTGATAAATTCACCAGATATACAGCCTTTGCCGAAGCAGAACAGATTTTGATTGCTCATGCCGTTGTACTGCCATTGTCAACGGAAATCAATGATTATACAATCTCCCGACTGACACCGTTTGAATCAGAATACAGCTTGACAGGAATGGCATCCAAAAAATTGAAATTCTGCCGGATCAGCACAACATCCGTCAACATGAGCGACTATGAACGGCTCTATGACAAGTGGCTGACACAGCGCAGAATTGCCCGGAAATAATAGAAATTAAAAAATAACTGTCACCGGATTGCATGGCAAATGCGTCCGGCGACAGTTATTATTATTTTACAAGAGAAATATCAGGTTTTATGCCTGTGGCTCAGGTAAAGGAGCAATCGGAGGTTCAAGCGGATCTACCGCAGAATCGTCGAATTCTAGCTCTTCAATCGGGAATGTATCAATCAAATGTACCAGCTTTCTCAGGACGTTCATGCTGTCTGTCAGCGTGACTTTACTGTCACCGTCCGTGTCTGACGCTTTGATCTGAATGTCTGTCAGTTTCTCTACACCCACATAACAACGATTCATTAATACCACATCAGAAATACTAACTTCGCCATCCTGGTTTGCGTCACCATATAAGAATTCTACCGGTCCTGTTGTTTCTTCTGGCTCTGTTGTTTCTTTGGGATCTTCTGATGACTCTGTTGTTTCGGAGGACTCTGTAGATTCCACGGGAGGAATTTCCTCCAGGGGAACGAATGGATAGCCGTACTGTTCTGCGAATTCTTGTGCGGTACTGTAGGCGAATCCATAAATTTTAGTATCTCTACTTCCGGTTGTGGTTGCAAATGTTTCATCAATTTCACAGTTCGGATTCGGGATTTTAATATACTCCAGATTGCAGAGCATGAATGCCATTTTCCCAATTTTTGACGTTTTGTAGGACAATTGCATATTTTTCAGGCTTGTGCATCCTAAGAACGCATTGTCCGGGATTTCCGTCACACCGTCCGGGATGTTGATCCATTCCAATGCCACACATTTCTGGAATACTTCCGTGCCGAGACTGGTCACACCGGACGGGAGCTTGATGTCATCCAGTGCTTCGCACTCTGTGAATGCCCGCACGCCGATACTTGTCACGGATTCCGGAATGTCCACAGTTTTTAATGCCTTGCACATCAGGAATGTTTCATCTTCAATTGCCGGCACACCATCCGGAATATTGACATACTCCAGGGCATAGCAGTAGGTAAATGCCTGTTTGCCGACGGATTTCACAGTCTCCGGCAATCTGATTTCTGTCACTGTTACACACTGATAAAATGCGTGTTCACCGATTGCCGTCACGGTGTGTCCGTCAATCTGTTCCGGAACTTCCAGTTTTCCGGTCACATTCCGGTCACATGCTGTAATGGTGATGCCTGTGTCATTTTTCTGATACTGGTAAATGCCGGAAAAATATACCATCCCTTCCTGCAATTCCTGATTTTCAGAAGTATTTTCACTGGATTCCGTCGGGATTGGTTCTGGTTCTGTTGGATTAGGTGCATCCGTCGGAACTGGCTCTGTCGGGATTACGCAGATAATCTCCGGCGGTGTTTTTCCTTTCTTGCCAGTATGATAATAGAACGTGATACCGGTGTTGATATCATCAAAATAACCTCTTGGAGCAAAACTTTTAATCAGACCCTCATTCTGAAGCTGTTCCAGAAATTCACACATGGCATTGTAATAATCGTCGCCACTGATGCCCTCTGCATAGCATTTCTTGCAGAAATCATCCAGTTTCTGGTCTACTTCCTGCATGATTTTCTTATCTTCTTCTGTAAATTCATTCAGTACCCTGATTGAGATCGGCTTAGTTGTTATATAAGGATCGGTTGTCCTATCCTCTGCATAGTAGTAATATACTCCTGAATAGCTGGTGTCTATCTGAATCTTACAGCTATAAGTGCCGTCATTGGCTTGCCTGTCACCATGTTCCGGGTCGCCGTCATCATACATATAAGCAGCAACCCACGACGGAACATTCCCGTTTACGTCAATTGCCACGTCAACGTTATCATCAATCAATGCAATCTGGCATTCATCACCCTTTGCATAGGCATTGTAACAATAAAAAGTGACAGTGCCGTCATCTCCGACCATGAATTCATCCTTGTTGCAGCTAATGTCAAACGGCAGTGCCGCACTGGTCATCAGTGGTGAGAATGCTGCCATGCTGTTCAGCATGATTGTTGCTGTCAAAACGGATGCAAGTTTCTTTCTGGTTTTCTTCTTCATTATCAAAATTTCCTTTCTGCCTAATAAATTAGAATAAATCTAAAATTAGATTTATTTTTTAAAAATTGCGACTACTTTCAATACTTGCTTGTAAGAACTGGAGTTGATCGCACTGGAATTGACCGCAGCGTCCTGCGCCACACTACGGGTCAATTCCCCTGTTTTTGGATCATACCGGAACACACCCTCATCCGGTGTCAGAAATAATACATATTCCTGTGAGACCACAAGCGGTTCAGAACCGGCAATCTGCTGTTCGATGAGTTCTGTCTGCTCCGAACTGCTCGGCGGTTTCGGTTCATGAAGAGTATCAGGTTTTATGCCTGTGGCTGTGGAATTGTTGACATAGGGTCATCAACTGGGGGAGCAATCGGGGGTTCAAGTGGATCTATTACAGGATCGTCGGCGGATGGCTCTTCAATTGGGAATGTATCAATCAAATGCACCAGCTTTCTCAGGACGTTCATGCTGTCCGTCAGCGAAACTTTGCCGTCACCGTCCGTGTCTGACGCTTTGATCTGAATGTCTGTCAGTTTCTCCACACCCACATAGCAACGGTTCATCAGTACGACATCCGAAATATCAAGCTCGCCGTCCTGGTTTGCATCGCCGCATAAGAATTTTACCGGTTCTGTTGTTTCAGAGGGATCTTCTGATGGCTCTGTTGTTTCGGAGGGATCTTCTGACGGATCTGTAGATTCCGTGGGAGGAATGATTTCACCCAGAGGAGTGAACGGATATCCGTACTGTTCTGCAAATACCCGTGCGGTACTGCCAACGAATCCCTGGAATACGGTATCTCTGCTGCCGGTTGTGGTTGCAAATGTTTCATCAATTTCACAATCCGGATTCAAGATTTTGATATACTCCAGATTGCAGAGCATGAATGCCATTTTGCCGATTTTTGCCGTTTTTTCAGGCAGCTCTATATTTTTCAGACTTGTGCATCCTAAAAACGCATTGTCCGGGATTTCTGTCACCCCATCCGGAATATTAATCCATTCCAGGGAAACACACTTCTGAAATACTTCCGTGCCAAGACTCGTCACACCAGACGGAAGCTTGATGTCATCCAGTGCTTCGCACTCCGTGAACGCCCTCGCACCGATGCTTGTCACAGATTCCGGAATATCCACTGTTTTCAAAGCTTTGCACATCAGGAACGTTTCATCTTCAATTGCCGGCACACCATCCGGAATATTGACATATTCCAGGGCATAACAGTAGGTAAATGCCTGTTTGCCGACGGATTTTACAGTCTCCGGCAATCTGATTTCTGTCACTGTTACACACTGATAAAATGCGTGTTCACCGATTGCCGTCACGGTGTGTCCGTCAATCTGTTCCGGAACTTCCAGTTTTCCGGTCACATTCCGGTCACATGCTGTAATGGTGATGCCTGTGTCATTTTTCTGATACTGGTAAATGCCGGAAAAATATACCATCCCTTCCTGCAATTCCTGATTTTCAGAAGTATTTTCACTGGATTCCGTCGGGATTGGTTCTGGTTCTGTTGGATTAGGTGCATCCGTCGGAACTGGCTCTGTCGGGATTACGCAGATAATCTCCGGCGGTGTTTTTCCTTTCTTGCCAGTATGATAATAGAACGTGATACCGGTGTTGATATCATCAAAATAACCTCTTGGAGCAAAACTTTTAATCAGACCCTCATTCTGAAGCTGTTCCAGAAATTCACACATGGCATTGTAATAATCGTCGCCACTGATGCCCTCTGCATAGCATTTCTTGCAGAAATCATCCAGTTTCTGGTCTACTTCCTGCATGATTTTCTTATCTTCTTCTGTAAATTCATTCAGTACCCTGATTGAGATCGGCTTAGTTGTTATATAAGGATCGGTTGTCCTATCCTCTGCATAGTAGTAATATACTCCTGAATAGCTGGTGTCTATCTGAATCTTACAGCTATAAGTGCCGTCATTGGCTTGCCTGTCACCATGTTCCGGGTCGCCGTCATCATACATATAAGCAGCAACCCACGACGGAACATTCCCGTTTACGTCAATTGCCACGTCAACGTTATCATCAATCAATGCAATCTGGCATTCATCACCCTTTGCATAGGCATTGTAACAATAAAAAGTGACAGTGCCGTCATCTCCGACCATGAATTCATCCTTGTTGCAGCTAATGTCAAACGGCAGTGCCGCAC
>CAMWJT010000035.1 GCA_947174625.1 uncultured Ruminococcus sp. | reverse complement strand
GAAGTATATTCCAACACAGGCGGTCAGGCATCCAAGGCAACTCCTACCGGTGCAATTGCACAGTTTGCAGCAGCTGGTAAAGTTGTCAAGAAGAAGGATCTGGCAGGCATCGCTATGAGCTACGGTTATGTCTATGTTGCACATATCGCAATGGGTGCTGACATGAACCAGTGTTTGAAAGCAATCCGTGAGGCTGAAGCTTATGATGGTCCGTCCATCATCATCGCTTATGCACCGTGCATCAACCATGGTATCAAGACCGGTATGGCGACTGCACAGGCAGAAGAGAAGAAAGCTGTTCAGGCTGGCTACTGGCATCTGTACCGCTACAATCCCGATCTGAAGAAAGAGGGCAAGAACCCGTTCATTCTGGATTCCAAAGCTCCGAATACAGACGAGTACAAGGACTTCTTAATGGGCGAAGTACGTTACAACGCACTGGCTCGTCAGAATCCGGCTCGTGCAGAAGAGCTGTTTGACAATGCACTTGCCAATGCAAAGGATCGTTACGACTATCTGACAAGACTGGCAGCACTGTACAACGATTAATCTCCGGTTCTCTCAGATCAGATAAAAAAATACAGGCAGGGAGTTGCTCCCTGTCTGTTTTTTTATTTATTTTTCATACTCCAAATCTTCTGTAATATTCTGGAGCATACGCCTGTGCCGTAGACTCCAGATAACCATATTTTCTGTAATATCTTGCAGCATATTTCTGTGCCGTAGACGACGGATAGCCATAGATCACGGCTGAGCTGTTAATCGTGTCTTTATCATTATAAATTTCACAGTCCGGATTTTGAATGATGATAGATTCCAGGGAAGAACAGCCACTAAATGCACCACACTCGATACTTGTGACACTCTCCGGAATTGTGACAGATTTCAGGGAAGAACATCTACTAAATGCATATGCATCAATATTCATGATACTATCCGGAATCGAAACAAATTTTAAAGCAGAACAGTCATTAAACGTATATCTCTCGATACTTTCAATACTATCCGGAATGATAATAGATTCCAGGGAAGAACAGTCCCTAAATGCACCTATTCCGATCCATGTGACACTATCTGGAAGGATGATAGACTTCAAAGAAGAACAGTTTGAAAATGCACAATCCCCAATATTTGTAACACTGTCCGGAATCATGATAAATTTCAGAGAAGAACAGTCCTCAAATGCAAATTCCCCAATACTTATGACATTATCTGAAATTGTAACAGATTTCAAAGAAGAGCATTTACTAAATGCATTATTTCCAATTCTTGTCACAGGCATTCCCCCAATTATCTTCGGAATAATAATTTTACTCTCTTTGGATTTGTTGTGACCTGTAATTTCTACACCAACGTTATACTTCATATGCTTATCTCCTAAATAAATCATGATAAAAAGTCCGGCATTTCTTGGATTCACACAGAATGCCGGACTTTATTTTTACAATCAAGCTTCAGCAGAAACTGGGAAATCTTTCTGTTCCAGCAAATGCACAAGCAATTTCAGAACATTCATGGAATCCGAAAGTGAGATTTTTCCGTCCTGATCTGTGTCTGCATTTGTCTTACCAGTATCTGAAATCTTATCAATACCGACATAGACTCTGTTCATAAGAACAACATCCACGATCTCTACTTTGCCGTTTTCATCCGCATCACCCCAGAGAATCTCAGGATCATCAGAACCGGTAGACCCCTGTGTATCGTCTGTGGGTTTGGGTTCAGTGGGTTTCGGATCAGACTGCCCTTTCACTTCGCCGTAGACAATGCCGCATCCTACGGTAGACATGTAGAGCTTGCCAAATTCGTTCATGTCGCCGACAATGAAATTGCCGTTGCCTGTACCACCATAGATATGCTCTGTATTGATACAAATCCAGGTCTTGCCACCGTCCGTAGAACGATAGATCCCCTCCGGATCGGACTCTTCTGGCTTACCGTACATGTAGAGTGCATTCAGATCGCCTGCTTTTTCGGGTGCACCATAGCCGATTGTCTTGCAGTAAAATACATCAGATTTTTCAACTTTTGTTCCGCTTTCTGTGATGATATATAACCCGTTCCAGCCTAAAGCCATAGCAAGGGTATCTTTTGTAATATATGCCAGATCACCTGTATGGTCGCATTCGTCATATTTGTCAACAATAGTCTTACTGAATGTTGCACCATAGTCTGTGCTGATATAAAAATCATACTGTGCATCATCAAGCGTCGGCTCTTTTTTGGTTGTATCAGAAGACCAGTAAGAATTATATTTAATTCCTGAACCGTAAACAATTGCAGGATTTTCCGGATCAACAAGCGGATAGGTTGTCTTGGAACCTTCCAGTCCAGTGGATTCATTCCAGGTTTTGCCGAAATCGTCTGTATAAACAATTGCAGCATTGTCACCGCTTGCTTTGATAAAACGATACGTCTTTTCATCTAATTTTGTAATCGCAATTTTTCCGCCGCCATTCGGGACTTGTAAATCTTCCCATGTTTTGCCGCCATCAAGACTATAATAGCCTTTTGCATCATGTTCACCGACACGAGCCATGACTTTTGTATCAGCCGGACAATAGGCAATTGCAGAAGTCGAGCCAATGTTAGGCTGATACTGCTGTGGAATTTTATCGGGACTTTCATGAACAAAGCCGTCATAGTCGCCGATGACAGAATAATTCAGACCGCCCGGAACGCTGACGAAGTCCAGTGCTACCACTTCTTCGACACCGTCCGGTTGGAAATAGAACTGCACACCGGTTTCATCCCAGACATTATCACAGGCATAGACGCCGTTGCCGGAAGTCATCAGAATCCTATCGGAGTTCCGGGGATCTAAGAGAATCCCACTGCCCCAGTGGCAGGCTTTGCCATAGATCCAGTCATAGCCGTTTGTACTGATCGGTTCGGAGACAAATTCTTTGTGCGAACCGTTCTCATCATAGATCGTTTCGCCCTGTCCTGGTGTAATATCCTGCCAGGTTGTACCGCCGTCAGTCGAACGATAGAAATGATCGCCCCATGCAATACTGCCATCTGTCCATTCTTTCTCAAACCACTGATCCGACCATACACCACAGGTTCTTGCCAGAAGTCTATCAGGATTTTCTTCATCTGCTTCAATCATGCCAATGGCATTTGTGAGATCTGCAAACTGTGTAACAGTACCTGTTTTGGTGTCATACTTGTAAGCACCGCCAGCAGCACCGGCAAATGCAAGTCCTGCAATGTAGGTAAAGAAGATATTACCATGCTTATCGCTTGTAATCGAGCAGGGATAATTGTCATTCGGGAGATCTTTGCTCAATTCCGTAAATTCGTCTTTGTCCACATCTGCAACATGGATGTTGGTCTGACCTGTCACGGAAGTCCCGACGTAGACTTTGCCACCTTCAATCAGGATACAGCCAATGCCATTCTGTTCATTATATTCTTTGGATTCTGTGCCTCTTACCATGTGATCAGTCCACATTGGAAATTTCAGAGATTCTGTAAATAATCCAAGATCATCATAACCCATGACGGGATTCCATGTCTTACCGCCGTCCGTGGATTTAATCAATGCTGATTTGCCGGCAGTCACGTCACCGCCTGCATAGATCACATCGGGATTGTCCGGATCAATGGCAATCGGTTCAATGCACTCACGACCATCACCGTTGCCGTGTACCTGGATCTGATCTGTCACGTCGGACTCTGTGAATGTTTTTCCGCCGTCCGTTGTCTTGAAAATGACAGTCTTTGCACCGGAGAAATACGCACAGCCACAGAGAAAATATGCCGTATCATCGTCCGTAGGATCAATTGCAATTCCCTTGACACTGAGCAGACCTCTGTCAGCATCCGTGAGAAATCCGAATAACTGTTCCCATCTGGATTTTTCATAGTTCCATTTGTAAGCACCGCCTACGTCCGTTCTCAGGTACATTTCTTTCTGTCCGGTCACAATGCCGGAGACGAATCCTGCACCGCCGATCCGGAGCGTCCCCCAATCATAGCTGGATTCGATTGAATCCGTTGCATCTGCTACTGTTCCGGGCAGAAGTACGGACGAACTCAGCAGCATGGAAACGCTCAGCACCATGGCAGCGGCTTTTTTCCAGATTTTCATAATTAAAAAAACCTCCTTTAAAAATTCTGAAAAAATTCTGAAAATTTAATTATTTAAATCATACTAATTTTATTATAATATATTTTGAATCAGAATGCAAGCAAAATTTTAAAAAAAAATCCGGAAAATCTGAAAATTCTGCGGATTCTGTTATTTTCTGGAGATTCTGAGAATTATTTTTTCAAAAATTTTTTTAGAAAACTGATGACAAAACCGGATTTCTGTGCTATAATAAAGACATGTCAGGTGTAATTTATAAAAAATTTCAGAAAGAAGATGATAAATTGACACAGAAAAATCAGAGAAATCAGAAAGTTGACAAAACTTATGCCGTGTTCACGCTCCTGATGTTAAGCGTTGTATTGGTGTTTGCATTCGGTCTGATGATCGGCAAACAGAATTTAAAGCATGCACAGACCGTCCAGAAAACAATGGATGTTGAGAAAGAAACAGAAGCTATCATGAATCCGGAGCATCCGGAAAATCCTGCACAAGAAAACGTCCCGGCAGAATCCGTCCCGGATTCTCCCGATCCGGAATTGAAAACCGCCACGGATTTCTGGAGCATGGATTCGCATATCTATCTGCGTGTCAATCATGAAAAGCAAATAGATCTGGGCACTCGGAAAGATATTTTGGATTTGTCTGATGCAGTCTACACGATTGATGATACTACAATTGCTACTGTAAGTGACTCTGGTATGCTGACGGGACTGACCAAGGGAAAATGTACCGTATCTGTTACGCTTGGTGATGAAATGCTCCAGATCCCTGTGACGATCCGGGAGCTGACCGTACAGAACGGCTGTACCTATGTGGACGGGATTCTTGTTGCCAACAAAAGTTACGGCATGCCGGCGGATTACGATCCCGGCATGCTCCCGGAAACAGCGGACGCATTCGCCAGATTGCAGGAAGATGCGCAGGCACTGGGATTAAATATCTATATGGGTTCAGGCTACCGGAATTATGAACATCAGGTACGGGACTTTGACAGCATGTGCCGGGCATACGGCGAAGAATACGCAAGCATGGTGTCCGCACGGGCAGGCTATTCCGAACATCAGACAGGCTACACGATTGACTGTAATACCATCAATAATGATTTTGCAGAAACACCGGAAGGACAGTGGCTTGCTGCAAATTGTCATCTCTATGGCTTTATTGTGCGTTATCCGCTGGGAAAAGAAGCGGTCACCGGTTATGATTATGAATCCTGGCACATCCGTTATGTTGGTGTAGAAGCGGCAACGGAAATCTATGAACAGGGGTTGACTTTAGAAGAATATCTGGATGTAGAGTCTGTTTATATTCCAACAGCTCCGGAAATCACAGAACCGGAACACTCTGAAATCCCGGAAAATCCGGAACCTGTACAAAATTCTGAATTAACTTCAAATCCGGATTCAGATGCAAGCCCTGCACCTGATCCGGCGGAATTGATAGATGCGCCTATGGATGCCCCCATCTGATCCAGAATGCCGGTAAATTGTCCGCCTTGACAAATGATACTAAGCATGTTATAATGATATAAAATATAACTATTTTTTTAAATTAACAGGAGGCATTTGCTATGAAAGAGTTATGCAAAATACTGGGACTGCTGTGCGTTTCGCTTTTGGCAGTGTGGACATTTTTCCGGCTTGCTGATCGGTTTCTGAACCGTTTCCGGAAGAATTACATCACAATTGAAAACGAATACGTACATGTTTCGTAAAAAATAATTTTAATAAATTTATAAATAAACTAAGAGAGGTGTTTCAATTGCAGGAAGTTGCGATTATCGGCGCAGGTCCTGCCGGCATTACTGCCGGACTGGAACTGCTCCGCCAGGGTGAAAATCAATATCATGTGACAATTTATGAAGAATCTGCCGTAGCAGGCGGTATCTCCCGGACGGTTAATTATAAAAATAACCGGATGGACATCGGCGGTCACAGATTTTTTTCCAAAAGTCAGCAGGTCATGGACTGGTGGAATGATCTCATGCCGTTCCAAGGACAGCCGTCCTTTGATGATATTCAATTAGGACGCAGAAAAAAATTAGTCCCCGGCGGTGCTGACCCGGAACAGACGGACAGAGTGATGCTTGTGAGAAACCGTGTTTCCAGAATTTATTATCAGAAAAAATTTTTTGATTATCCCGTCTCACTCAAATGGGACACACTCCGGAACATGGGACTTGTCACGACCATGCAGGCAGGTGCAAGCTACCTTCAGGCTTCTGTCATGAAAAAACAAGAAAATTCCCTGGAAGATTTTTATATCAACCGTTTTGGAAAAAAATTATATGCCATGTTCTTTGAAGGCTACACTGAAAAGCTCTGGGGTCGGCATCCCTCGGAAATTTCCGCAGACTGGGGCGCTCAGCGTGTCAAGGGTTTATCCATCAGGGCTGTCCTGGAAGACATGTTCCGGAAAGTTACCGGCATACAGGATCCATCCAAAAAAGAAACATCCCTGATTGAAGAATTTTATTATCCTAAGTACGGACCAGGACAACTCTGGGAAACGGCATTGCAGGAATTTCAGAAACTCGGCGGAGAAGTTATCTTCCATGCCAGTGTAAAACAGATTGCAACAAATGGCGAAAATCTAGTGCAATCCATCACTTATCAGGACACAGAAACCCAAAAATTGCAGGAAGTCCCCTGTGATATTCTGATTTCTTCCATGCCAGTGAAAGATCTGGTGGCTGGCATGAACAATGTCCCTGAAAGAGCATCTGCAATCGCCGAAGGACTTCCCTACCGGGATTTTGTGACAATCGGTCTGCTTGTGGATCGTCTGGAACTCGAAAACAAGACGGACATCCCGACGCTTGGCAATATCGTCCCGGACTGCTGGATCTATGTCCAGGACACCGGTGTGAAACTTGGCAGGATTCAGATTTTCAATAACTGGTCGCCCTACATGGTACAGAATCCGTCACAGCAAGTCTGGATCGGACTGGAATATTTCTGCAAGGAAGATGACAGATTCTGGAATCTGAACAGTCAGCAGAGTGCCGTTTTTGCCGTGAAAGAACTCCGGAAAATGGGCATTCTCAGCAAAGGCGCAAAGGTATTTGCTTATCACAAAGAAAAAGTAAAAAAAGCCTATCCGGCATATTTTGATACTTATGAATCTATGGACGAATTAATTCAGTATCTGAACCAGTTTGAAAATCTCTATTGTGTCGGACGAAACGGACAGCATCGTTATAACAATATGGATCACTCGATGATGACCTCATTTGAGACAGTAAAGAATATTCTCACGGGGAACACAGACAAATCCAATATCTGGAATGTCAACACAGAACAGGATTATCATGAAACCGGTTCTGAAAAATCAGAAACATCAGAAACATGACAGATTTTAAATTAAAATTTTCAAAATTGGCAGAAACATTAAAAACAGCGCTCCCGGTTCTGAAACTCATGGCAAGTATCGGACTGCTTGCATTCGCAGTCATTCTGATTGGCTATTATACATTGTTTGCATCCAGAGGCAGTTTTCATGCCGATACGACAGACACGATCATGTGGGCGCAGGCTTCTTATGATGCCGGAAAAATTTTCAATCCGGATTTTGCCTATGCGTGTCTGCTCCCATTCGGCACAAGCCTGATTATGACGTTCCTGATTCCGTTCACAGGTGTCACCATGACAACACATGTCCTGGGAATGTGCATTTTCTTTCTGCTGTTCACAGGTTCGATGATCTGGATGCTCCGCCAGATGGACTGGCAAGCCGGATGGATTGCCGCCACTGTCTTCAGCGTTCTGATGCTCTGCTCCGGGAGCACGAAACTGCGTGAAATTTTCTGGGGACATACGATTTATTACAGCCTGGGTGTACTGTTTCTGTTCGTAGGACTGGGCTTGCTGTTTCACAGGATCAATCAGGAGAATTCTTTCAAAAATTCCGGAACATCCCGGAAAGCTCTGATCCTGACAATCTTAGATACCGTCCTGATTTTTATCTGGTTTATTCTGACCTGCATGGATCAGACAATTGCTGTGACAATTTTTGCAGTCCCGGTTATTCTCGCCGTATTTTGTGAAAGATTCCTGGACAGGAAAATCAAATTATGTTCCTTCCGGAATCTGGATACTATTTTGCTGATCATCCTCATGTCCACTGGGATGTGTATCGGCTATGGACTGACAAACAAACTTGCCGGAGACATCACTGCCGGTTATCAGGAAGCCTATTCTGCATATTCGGATATGGATACCTGGATGGACAATTTATTAAAATTCCCTACAGCATGGGTGTCACTCCTGGGAGCGACAGCCGTTGACGGAGATCCGCTTTTGAGTGTCGAAAGCGTGCAATCACTTCTGACGATCGTCACAGGAATCATTTTATTCATCCTCCCGACAGCAGCATTGCTCTGTTATCCGAAAATCCAGGACAGGAAATGCCGGATTCTGATTCTGGCATACTGGTTCATGACAGGATTAATTTTATTAGGCTATGTCGTGGGAAAATTATCCGTTGCCAACTGGAGATTGTCCCCGATTGTCGCCATGTCGGCGCTGGTATCCATTGTATTTCTGAAATGGGCAGTCACGCAAATTAATCTGAAACGACTTGCAATTTTATTATCAATTCCGGTCTATGTTGTTGCATGTTTCAATGCTACCGTCATAGCAGGGATGCCGATAGATAATACATCTGAAAATTATTTATACCAGATTGCCGGAAAACTGGAAGAACTGCATCTGAGTTACGGCTATGCGACGTTCTGGAATGCCAACAGTCTGACGATCATAACAGATTCCAGAATTCGTTGCCGGGACGTAGAAATTAATGAAAACGGATTTTATCAAAGATATTACCAGACAAATAGTAACTGGTATGAAGACCAGCCGGGACAGGAAGAATATTTCATCCTGCTGTCAGATCTGGAAGCGTCCTGGGTGATCAACGGAAATCCGGAAATTTACCAGAGACCGCACAGAACCGAAGATGTGACAATTGAGGTTGCGCAAAAGCAGGTGCATTATCAAGTATGGATTTATCCAGAAAATATTTTTTAATTTTAAAAAAGCAAACAGCTTTCCGGGAAATTTCTTCCGGAAAAGCTGTTTTTTTATTTTAATTAATTATTCCCAAATATCGCAATATCAATCGGCGCTG
>CAMWJT010000034.1 GCA_947174625.1 uncultured Ruminococcus sp. | reverse complement strand
CTTATATTCTATCACAAAGCCGGAGATTTGTCAACAAAAAATTCTGAGATTGCCAGATAAATTGCCATCAGATACCAGGCAGGATTATAAATTGCAAAAAAATACCCTGCACAGATCGCTACAACAGATAAGATCACGCAGAAAATCCGGACAATCCGGAGTACGTCCGGATGATGTTCCAGAACATGCCGGAGCAATGCCCCGCCATCCAGAATTTTGTAAGGAAGCAGATTAAAAATCCCCATGCACAAATGCAGAATTGCCATTTCCGGCGCTGAATTCCAGAAGATCCATGCAAACAGAAGATTCACAAAAGGACCGCTCAGATAAATCCCGGTAGCCTGTCCGGTATGTAGCATCCAATGATTTGTAAGCATCCGGACACCGGACGCATGAAATCGGATTTCTCGGATGCCTGCCCCCGTCAGACACATCACAAGACCATGTCCGAGCTCATGCACCAGACTGACCAACAGCATTTGCTTCATAAAGTCCTGTTCGGATTGCAGGAATGCAATGGCAAGCATGGCAGGAAAACCGAAATCCATACCAATCCGGAAATTTTTATAATTCAGCTCCATGTCTGGATAAATTCCAGAAATCCGGCAAGCCAGGGTTCTGTCGGTGCATGAGAATACGTCTCAAACAGATGCACAGCATTCTGAAAAATACTTTCATCATAGAGACGGACAGCAAACAGAATCGTGAGCAAAAAAATGCAGATGACATACTGCATAAAGAACACATCCACACAGCGCCGGGAGTGAATTTTCTCAGAAGGTTCTGCATGGCGAAGGACAGGCGGCTGCCATTCGGATTCGCCGTTTTCATTTTCAGTTTGTCCGGGGATTTCTAAAATTACCTGATTTTCCTGCATGAGATTTCTCACTTCTTTCCTGAAAAATATAATTTTTTATAGATTCTATGCAGGAATCCGGCATAAAATGCCATAAAAAACACCACAGAACAGAGAAAGAATCTTCATTCTGCGGTATTTTGGATTTTTTAAATTTACTATAATTTAAGATTCAAATTCGGTTTCTTTCCGGATGTGGAACATCAGACGGAACATACTAGCAAGCAGTTTCGGACTTTTAATCACAACAATCTTCATAAGTAGATGCCTCCTGCGTGAAATAATTTAAAATATTTAAGATACTATTATACTATGCAGGAGCCGGAAATCTGTGATAATAATTTAAAAATATTTTTAAATTATTTCTTTGTTAGCACTAACAGCGCAATTCCATCCCTTACGGAAATCTCCGGAAAAGAATTTGCATCACAGCAGTTGCTTAATCCTAACGGGAACGTGTTTTTTAATTCATGATCCTGGAGCAGATATTTTGCACCGGAAATCGTCACAAAACAGGTTTCTGACAATGCAAACACAGAGAATTCCGGATAATCCCGACCGGAAAATTGAAAATCACTGTTTTTGACTGACAATAAAATTTGATTTTTATAATAAAATCTTGTCTGCAAGCCCAGTTCTCCCATATGATGCAATAATTGCAGATTGGCAATCATATGATCGACACGTGCTCCGCCGCAAGTGCCATAGACATGAAATTCCGTGCAATGCAGTTGCGTTACAGCATACTGTACCGCAAACCAGGTATCAGAAACATCTTTCTCGACTGGCAGACGGATAATTTCAGCATGATCCGGCAATTTGTCCGGATTCTGACAGGAATCGAAATCGCCGACAATCACATCCGGGACGATCCCTTGTGCCTGTGCATGATGATAACCACAGTCCGCACAGATCACAAAAGCATTCTCCGGGATCTGTATTTTTTCATGCACTTCACCGCCGGCAATAATCACAGATTTTTTAAAATTTTCTTGTTTCATAATTCCCACTCCCTGATTTGTTTTGCTTCTTCATACATCGCACAGTAACTCTCATGACGGCTTGCCGGAATGTTCCCATCCCGGACAGCCTCCAGAACAGCACAGCCTTTTTCACAGATATGTGAACAGTCATGAAATCTGCATCGTCCCTGATAAGCCGAAAATTCTACAAAACAATCTGCTAATTCTTCTTTCCGGATAACTGCATAACGCATGGTTTCAAACGTCGAAAAACCTGGTGTATCTGCAATATAACCGCCGTCCCGGAGTGCATATAACTGTGCCTGCCGGGTGGTATGCTTACCCCTGCCCAGTTTCTGACTGATCTCTCCTGTCGGAATTTTAAAATTTTCATCCAGTGCATTCAGAAGCGTGGATTTGCCTGCGCCGGAATTTCCGGTCAGCGCACTGATCTTCCCACGGAACGCATCCCGGACAACTGCAAGCGTTTCCGGATTCTGATAATCCACAATAAGCACTGGAATCCCGATGGACTGGTATAATTTCAGGATTTCTTCACAGGATGCAAGATCAATTTTCGTTAATAACAATAATGGCTGAATCTGCTTATAAACAGATACGGCAATAAACTGATCTAGTAATCTCAGATTCGGCTGTGGTTCACACATGGAAACCACAAAACATAACTGATCCAGATTGGCAAGGGGCGGACGGATAATCTCGTTTTTTCTGGGGAGCACTTCAGAAATCACACCGTTTTCAACCCGGACAAAATCGCCGGTATATAATCCCTTTCTGTTTTTATTCAGAATACCCCTTGCCGGACATTCCCGGATAAGACCATCAGGGAACACTACGGTATAGTGTCCCCTGACGGATTTTACAATCATACAAGCTCCCTCTGGAATAATTCTCATCAATCTGCCGGAGCAGTCGCAGGTGCATCTTCCGTCGGGATATTACCGGGGTCTGCATCTGTCGGATTTTCCGGATTGTCAGGATTTTCCGGCGAAGTTACCGGATCTTCCGGCTGTGGATTATCTACAATCGGATCAGGTGCTGTCTGAATGATCGGGTCTGTCATAGGCTGTGGATCATCTACAACCGGATCTGGAACTGTGATAATTTCTGTAACCGGTTCTGTCGGGTAATTAATACCGCCGACTGCTTCAAATGCACCCTGGACATTTTCACGGACTGCACTGTAATTCTGATTTGTGAAATCAAAATTATACACACCAAGTTCTTCCTGCTGATTGGTTGCATAGTTGCTCAGGCTGACAAAGATCTGCTGAACGCCTGTGCTTTCCACAGGGATATTGACAGAACTGCCGGAAAATGCCGCATTGATGATACTGCTGGATGCAATCGTTGTGCCGTTGCTGTCAATGAAGTCAAGCACGAAACGTCCGGTTGCGTTCTCAGGAAGTCGCAATGCGAATGTGACAACGCCTGTCGGATCTTGTCCGTTGCTGTAAGTGAGCGTGATTTCCGTGCCGGGTTCGACAATCTGACCAGGCTCAATGCTCTGTGCAATGACGATATTCTCATCTTCAGTGGACGGGGATTCTATCTTGTTGACTTTCAAGCCGTAATAATCGCAGAACATTTCCGCTTCTTCAATCGTCTTGCCCACCTGGTTCTGGACTTCAATTGTGCTGTTTTCAATGCCTTTGCTGATATACATGATAACTGTAGAACCAGCTTCGGCTTCTTCACCGGCAGCAGGTTCTGTCCGGATAACCATAGAAGTTTCAACACCTTCAGAACTGATTTCATATTTCTGGTCAATGACAAAGCCTTCCTGTTCGAGCATTTTCTTTGCCATCTCGTAATGATAATTCTTGACATTCGGGACTTCAATCATGCTAATACCAAGACTGACATTGACATAGACTGTCTGACCGGTGGAGATCGTATCACCGACAGCAATATCCTGGAAATAAATCACATCTTTCTCATAGGTAGAATTTTCCGTTTCATTGATCTGAATATCCAGATACGTGTAAGAATCCTTTGCTTCGTAGTAATCCATGCCGACAAGATTCGGCATTTCATATTTGGTAGACTGTTGTGGGTCATTGATGACACCCTTCACAAGCCACAGAATGAAGAAAACTGCAACCACAATAAATGCAATTGTCACTGCTGTCATGACAGGGATGAACAAAGAACGGGATTCTTCCTCTTCTTCGTCGTCATCATCTTCATCATCATCGTCATCCTCATCTTCGTCGTCTTCAACATCTTCTTCGTCATATTCGTCATACTCTTCGTCGTCTTCAGAATCTTCCACATAAATGGCACTTGCCGTGTCAAAACCGGAATCTGCATCCTGATCTTCGTCATCATCTTCCGAGATTTCCTCATAATAACCGAATGTCATGGACGGATTTTTCTTGAAACTCTCAATATCACGGATCATGTCTGCTGCGGTCTGATAACGGTTTTCGGGATCTTTCTCCATAGCACGGAGAATAATTTCTTCCAGTCCGGCAGGAATATCCGGATTGACCGCACGTGGACGTTTCGGCATGGTTTTCAGGTGCATCACAGCAACTGACACAGGCGCATCCGAATCAAACGGCTTCTTCCCAGTGAGCATTTCATAGAACATGACACCAACGGAATAAATATCGCTTTTTTCGTCTGTCTGATCGCCTCTTGCCTGTTCCGGACTGATATAATGCACTGTACCGATTGTCTGATCGCTTGCCGTGCTACAAGTCTGTTCCAATGCAGATTTGGCAATCCCAAAATCCATGACTTTAATTGTCCCATCCGTGAACAGCATAATATTTTGCGGTTTAATATCTCTGTGCACAATGTTTTTGTCATGCGCATGCTGTAAGGCACGGAGTACCTGGATAATAAAATGCACAGAATCCTTCCAGGTGAGAACACCTTCATTTTCGATATATTCTTTCAGTGTAATGCCGTCAATATATTCCATGACAATAAATTGCAGTTTATCAGAGAATCCTACATCATGGACTTTCACAACATTCGGATGAGAGAGTGTCGCAATCATCTTTGATTCATTTCGGAAACGTCTTAAAAACTCAATGCTTCCGGCATATTCCGGTTTCAGAATTTTCACAGCAACAACTTTATTTTCTTTCAGATCCGTAGCTTTGTACACATAAGCCATACCGCCGACACCGATCAGCTCCGTGATCTCATATCTGTTGTCCAGTTTTTTACCAATGTACTTATCCATTGCAGCCTCCAAACTTATTTTTTGTTTACTGTATTATTTTTAAAATATTTTTTCGCATTTAATTTGTCATAATCGCCAGGGAAATATTATCCCGCCCCCCTTTTTCAAGCGCCAGATTCACTAATGCCTGCGGCATTTTTGTAAACGTGTTATTCTGTACAGCATCCCATAATTCCTGTTCACTGCAAAAACTTGACAAGCCGTCAGAACAGAGCAGGAGCTTGAAATCTTCCTGACATGCGACGTGATAATAATCCGGTCTGACAACACGTTCCACACCGACAGCTTTCGTCAGCATGTTTCTCATCGGATGATCGTTTATGCTTTCCAGTGAAATTTTGCCTTCCTGATAGAGTTCATTCACAACAGTGTGATCACTGGTCAACTGCCGGATCTGTCCATCCTGGATCAGATATGCCCTGCTGTCACCAACATTCACAATCGATGCCCATCCTGGTTCAACGAATGCCGCCACGCAGGTTGTGCCCATGCCATAATTTTGATAATCCATTCTGGCGGAACTATAAATCACAGAATTTGCAGCAGACACAGAAGAAAGCATCAGGATTCTGATCTGTTCTGCATCCATGCCCTCCTGATAACCGGCAGAAAAATGGTCAAAAAATTCTTCCACAGCCATCCGGCTTGCCAGGCTTCCGGATTTTTCACCGCCCATACCGTCGCACAAAACCGCCAGCATGCGACCGTGATAATCTTTCGCCAGCACTTCATCCTGGTTTTCCTCACGGATCAAACCAACATCTGTTGCTATTGCACAACGCAATCCTATCACCTCACAATTAAAACAATTAAAACAATTAAAATACTATACTATAATCATACCACCAAAAAACCAATTTGTCAATTATTTCCTGAAAAAATAACATAATTTTAAAATTTTATTTAAAATATTATTTATTTTTCTCTGATTCATGCCGGAGCTGTCCGCATGCCGCCTGAATATCACTGCCAAGTGTCCGGCGGATTGTCGCATGAATCCCCAGATTTTCAAGATACTCCATAAATTTCTGTGCAGATTGTCTCGTTGCATGATAATTTCTCTCCTGCACACTGTTGACCGGAATCAGATTCACATGTGCTTGCTGATGCTGTAATAATTCTGCAAGCGCTCTGGCATCAGCAAGTGTATTATTTTCCTGTTCCATGACGGCATACTCATAAGTAATCCGCCGTCCGGTTTTTTTAAAATAATATTCACAAGCGTTCATAAGTTCCTGCAAGGGATAACGGCGGTTGACCGGCATAATCCGACTGCGCCGGGCATCCGTTGCCTGATGGAGCGACACAGCAAGTGTCAGTCCGGTTTTAAGATCTGCAAGCTCCCGGATTCTGGGGACAATTCCGCAAGTGGAGATCGTCACATGCCGGAGACTCATTTGTCTGCCGTGGGGATCTGAAAGCAATTTCAGAAATTTCATGACATGATCAAAATTATCCAACGGCTCGCCGATTCCCATCAGGACAATCCCGGAGACAGAGACACCGGCATCTTGTTCCGTTTCATCAATCTGGAGCAACATCTCAGATGCTGTCAGATTCCGGACATACCCGGCAATCGTGGATGCACAGAACTGACAGCCCATTTTACAGCCGACCTGCGTGGAAATGCACAATCTCCAGCCATGCTGATACTTCATCAGGACAGTTTCCACATGCTGACCATCCGGGAGCTGATACAGATATTTAATCGTATCATCTATCTGAGAACTTAATTTCCTGTCGATTTTCAATCTTGGGATTTCAAAATCAGATGCTAATTTTGTTCTCAAAACTGCGGGGAGATTCGTCATCTGTGAAAATTCCCGGACTTTCCGGACATGCAGCCACTCATAGATTTGCTTTGCCCGGTAACTAGGTTCATGGATCTGTTTCACAGCATTCTGGAGCTCCGGGAATGTCATTGCTAAAATATCCTGCATCCGTTCAAATCACGTCTTTCCTTTTTATAATTTATGCTTTTTTATGCAGTCTTGCGATAAAAAATCCGTCACAATCTGCATACTCTGCCGAGAGAACGGCACAACCGTCCGGAATCCCCAGTTTTTCCAGTGGCAACAATTCAAAATCGGGATGGGATTCCAGAAATTTCCGGATCACACCTTGATTTTCCTGTTCCAGGATCGTACAAGTGGAATAGACCAGAATTCCGCCCGGCTTCAGATACCGGGACGAATTTTCCAGAATTTTTAATTGCAATTCCGGGAGTTCCCGGACACTCTCCAGTGATTTATATTTAATCTCCGGTCTCCTGCGGATCACACCGAATCCGGAACATGGTACATCACAAAGAATTCTGTCTGCGATCGGCAAATCATGATTATATTCTGTTGCATTTTTCACATCCGTATGCACGCAGGTTAATTTTAATCGTTCTGCGCCGTCCCGGATTAATTTCATCCGGTGCGGATGCAGGTCAAACGCATAAATTTTCCCATGATTCTGCATGTATTGTGCAATTGTAAATGTCTTGCCACCAGGAGCGGCACACATATCAAAAATAACTTCGTCCGGCTTCGCATCCAGAACCTGACAGCACAATTGTGAGGACAAATCCTGCACATGAAACAGTCCGTCCCGGAATGCCGTTGTATGCCGGAGATCCTGTGCATGAATCCGAAACGCATTTTTCAGATTACTAGCATTGATCAATTCCGGCTGGAGTTCCTGAAAACTCTGCAAATGCTCCGGTGTGTCTGCGATCAGAGAATTTTTCCGGATCGTACACGGCGGAGTGAGCAGACTGTTTTCCAGAAAGCATTCTGTGAATGTATTGCCATGTTCTTCCAGAATTTTTTCTAATAATTCCCTCGGAACAGAATACCGGATCTGCATGTCTTTCCGGGGATCTCCCGTAGATGGGACTGTTTTTTCTGCTCTCTGGAATTTTCGTAATACAGCATTAATCAATCCGGATGCACTCTTTTTCCGGAAATAGCCGGCAAGATTGACACTCTCATAAATTGCAGCACGATCCGGGATTTTATCGCAGTATTTCATCTGATAAAATCCCAGATAGAGAATATATCTCACAGGAGCGTCCAATTTTTCCGGATTTTTCTGACTGTAACATTCTGTCAGGTATTCCAGTGTAATCTTGCGTTCCACCACGCCATAGAATAATTGCGTGCAGAATGCTTTTTCCTGTGCTGAAAGATTAGATTGATTCAATTCCTGATCCAGTGCAAAATTAGAATAACTTTGCTCTGCAAATACACGCATCAGCAATTTGACTGCCGTGGCTCTTGCATTACTCATAAAATAATTATTCTCCTAATTTCTGCCCTTTTATAAGTTTTTTACCACGCAGGAACTCTTTCACAGGCATTCTCTTGCCGCCTTCCAGCTGGACTTCTATAAATTGCAATGCCGTATTGTCACCACACTGGACAATAAAACGCTCCGGATTAAGAATCATGCCGGGTTCTGCATTTTGATTTTCTTCAGAATTTTCACAGATCACAGCACGGATGACTTTCAGCCGTTTCCCATCCAGTTTTGTAAATCCTGTCAGACCGCAAATAATTCTATGCAGTTCCTGTGCGGATTTTTCAAAATCCAGTGCAGACATTTCTTTCCGGATCATAGACGCATAACAGGACTGCGCATCGTCCTGCTTCTCTGGTGTCAGAGATCCGTTCTGAATTCCATCTAATGCCGGGAGGATTAATTCTGCACCAAGCTTTGCAAGACGGTCATGGAGTTCTTCGGCAATCTCATTTTCATGGATCACAATGCTTTTTTTCAGGAGCATGTCACCTGTGTCAAGTCCCTCCGCCATCTGCATAATTGTTACACCGGTTTCCGTTTCGCCGTTGAGCAGACAATGCTGAATCGGAGCAGCTCCCCGATATTTTGGCAACAGCGAAGCATGAATATTAATACAGCCGTATTTCGGGAGTTCTAGAATCTCTTTCGGCAAGATCTGTCCATATGCCGCAACAACAATACAGTCTGGATTTAATTTTTTCAGATATGCCAGTGCTTTTTCTGCATCTTCGCCCTTTCGCAGAGAATTCGGCTGACAGATACTGATACCATATTCTAACGCTTTTTTCTTAACCGGAGAAAACTGCAATTTCATTTTGCGCCCATTGGGTTTGTCAGGTTGTGTAAAAACAGCTTTGACTTCATGTTGTGTTGCCAGGACTTCCAGACAAGGCACAGCGAATGCAGGTGTTCCCATAAATACAATTTCCATATAAAAAAGTTACGCCTCCTCTGTAAGTTCTACAAATTCGTCAACGAGATCCAAAAATAATTTTCCGTCAAGATGATCAATCTCATGACAAGCCGCCCGACAGCCGAGTTCTTCTAATTTGATCTCGAAAAATTCTCCGTTCCGGTTCTGGGCACGGACAGTACATCTATTAGGA